>JBJHCD010000905.1:0-2846 GCA_050485845.1 Pirellulaceae bacterium
GCCCTGACGTCTCGAAGGGGAGGAATAGCCCGTTTCCGTCGCGCGAACCGGGACGACCTTGACGGCCACCTTACGATCCAATCGAGTATCCTCCGCCAAGTAGACTCGTCCGAATCCTCCTTGACCGAGCCACTTTCGAGCCCGATAACGCCCCAGGATCAGATGCTCCGGTAAAGCGTCGGCTGCCATTTGGTTGGAACTGGTGGTCCGATTCGAATGAGAATCGGAAAAAAAACCGGCAAATCCTGGGCGTTGCGGGCGAAGGGCCTGCCCACTGGTCTTTTGGCGTGCCAAGTGCTGTTCCGTCTCCGACGGGTCAAGAATTGGTGAGTCACGAAGATCTTGGACTGCGGGTTTCGTTTGAGAATGACCAAAACGCTTACGATCGGACGACATGATGCAGTTACCCTCAAGCTGGCGGTAGGGACCAGTCTAGCTGGTAGTACCACGATGGGTCAACTTCGTCGGTCCAAAGTGGGTCGCCCTCGGGTGGATCACCGAGTCGCTGGGCGATAGGATACCCTGCCGAGGTGATAGTCGAGTGATTGACAAGTTGGGTCGAAACCGGGAGTCGGCAATGTGGGGCGAGTGTTCGATGCGGGTGATGCGGGTGACGATGACGATGTGGACGATGGCTTCGTGGTGCCTGCTGATGGTGTTGGCAAGTCATTGCTGGGCCGGTTCGGGGGACCCGCAGATCGCCACGGACCATCCCTGGTATCCGGGGGAACTGAGCTGCTCGACCTTTGAACGACTCGAACAGACTCAAAGGGAGCTATACCAACGAGTCGTGGGGAGGTTGCCCGAGACGGATGAAGAACGAGTTCTGGCTTCTTGGCTGTGGCGCAACACGCATTACTGGCATGGCGAAGAGGGGAAGGAGGACTTGTGGGGAGGAGGCCATCGGGGCCCCGGAGATCGCACGACTCGAGAATACTGGACGGGGTTGTTTGCTCATGGTTTCGGGCTCTGCGGAACCACGCATGCTCAATGGACGGCCGAGATGCGGCATCTGCTGGGGCACAATCGTGCTCGTTCCGTCGGCGTGACCGGCCACAATTCTTTCGAGGTGTTCCTTCGAGGGGGAGCCTATGGCGAAGGGCGTTGGGCCATGTTGGATCATGATGTCTCCGCAATTCTTTGGGGTGACTCGTCGCGACGTTTGCTCTCCATCGGCGAAATTCATGCTGATTTGAGTCGCTTGACCTCGGTGGCCCAGGGAGCGGGACGTCAGCGAGGGTGGCCGGTGTGCGGGCTCCATCCGGACGATGGGAGCGCCTTCGATTCCTACCGGACGGCTGAATACTTGGCTGGATATGCGGGGCCACCCCCCATCGTTCACTTGCGGCGTGGGGAAAAGCTTCGTCGCTACCATCAACCAGGATTGGCCGATGGAAAAACCTTTGTTTACTGGGGACTGAACTACCGGTCGGCCGGAATTCCCGGTCCCGAACGTTCCCGAACGTGGGTCAATCAACCGGAGCGGATGTATGGAGAAGGCGAAGGAAGCGGATATCGGGCGGGACAAGCGAGATTTGCCAATGCAATCTACACTTATTCGCCGGATTTTCTCTCAGGCGACTACCGCGAAGGCGTGATCGACGAAGGGGAGAAGCACGTCACCTTCGAGTTCCAAACTCCCTACATCATTGCCGCCACGCCTCCGAATGACGAGCCATGGGGAATTTACGATCCGGGCTGCACCAATGGACTGGTCGTCACCGCGCGAATGCCCCTGTCGTTGGCCCTGTCAGTCGATCGTGGGCAGAGTTGGCATGCCGCTGAACTAATCCCCATGCCACTCGGAGAGAGTTCCAGAAGTACCACGGACTCGGAGCGCCAAAAGGATGAGGAAGTCACTTCCACCGCGAGTGACCTCGAACAAGGTGTTTTCGAGCAAGATGTTCTGAAGCAAGGTGTTCTCGAGCCAGACCATCTTGATCGGGAAAGTGCAGCCCTGCATCGCGTTGACCTGACCGACTTGGTGAAAGGACACCGGCAATACTGGCTCCGCTTGGAGGTGGGGGCTGATCAGCTGAGCAACCGCGAATTGACAACGGTCACGGTCTGCCAGGTAAATTCCTCGGTTCTCCCTCAATTGACCGACGACGGCTCACTTGTGCGATTCTCCGCATCGGGGAAAGCACTCGTATCGGCTGGACCGAATGTTCCTCAAGTAGTTCCGCATGTTGTTGAAGGAGCATTGGACTCACCTCGAGTGACGCTTCAGCTGGCAGCTCCTCGCCACTCACCCTCCCTGGCGGTCTTCGCGGCGGCCCATATCCGCTCGTCCAATCCACCCTCCGAGGATGTGCTTTACCAAATGGAGTATTCCGTTGATCAAGGAGTGTCGTGGGTACCGCTGATCGAGGATTGGCGCATTACCCGCCGAGGTGAAGAGCCGCCCGATTTCTGGTCACAGAGTTTTTGTTGGGGAGAAGGGCAACTTGAGCCTCAGGTGGGGCCGGTTCAAGTCCGTTTTCACAATAATGGCGGGAAACAGGTTGCTCGAGCCGAAATGCACTTGGCCTACCCGATTCCACGGCAAGATGCCACTCGAGTTACCTTCGGCTGGAAGGACGAGCGAGGAGAGCACGAACTCGGGCATCTGTTTGCTGAATCGGCTGGAACTTGGGAGGTGCCGACCGGTCGGAATGTGCAAACGTTGTGGGTCGAGTACGAACCGGTGGCCGGCGAGTAAGCGTGAATCATGAGGTGAACGGACGCGACATGAAGACTTCGAGACCAGGGTCAAGTTCGCATGACGAGTTGCTTGCTCGCGAGCTGGGGAAGATTGCGAAATGGGGGGCGAAGTTCGGGGGTGGTGGATCTGCAGCAATTGGAGC
>JBJHCD010000906.1:0-2837 GCA_050485845.1 Pirellulaceae bacterium
CGCTGAGCGTGTATCGCACCCGAGCAGCCTTCACCGCCTCGATGAATCTCGACCGCTCGGCCCTCGTTGGATTGGTGTTGTCGATGACAAACCGTTGGTCGGTCTCAAGGCAGGCAGCAAGGATGCGAGCCTCCCGGTGCCGGGTTTTCAGGAGATCGAGGCTGATGCGAACGTGTGAGTTGAAGAACCGTTCCTTGTAGAAGGACGATTTCCCCGATCCCGGAAGTCCGACGAAAATGATCGCCTCCATCTCGTTTTCCCGTGTTCCCAAGCCCAACGCAAAAAGCCCGCCCGGTTCAACGTGACCGAGCGGGCCTTGAAGGATCAGTCCTTCACGGCCTGTAACAAAACCGGGACGGCAGACCGTTTATTCGAGGTCGCAGCGAGGGTTTCGTTACGAGCTTTACAAGTAGTGGTCCCGGTTCACGCCGTCAAAAGCAGCCTTTCGAGAGACAGCATTTTTTGAAGCGTTTGTTGGAACCGCAGGGGCAGAGGTCGTTTCGCCCGAGCTTCTCCTCCAGCAGCTTACGACCGTGGACGACCCGCACGCCACGCTTGACCTGCGTTTCGGATGGGTATCCACGACGACGCTTGCTCATCGTTTCGAAAAAAATGGCTGTTCGTCGAATTGTTCATGGTTCGTGTGTCGCATGGCGCACCTCCGGTTCTGTGGATGTTCTCCCCATAGACACCGCTGTTCGGAAAAGGTTCGCCACGGACGGGCCCATCCTCTTCATCGGCTGTGATGGGCGACGCCCTACGACCTTTCGACTTTGGGAAGGCTCAGCGATGAGAACCTTGGCCGGAATGCCCAGAGCGCGGTGGATGCTGCGGATCATCGGCAACGTCAATGGCAGCCGACCGGCCAGAACCTGGCACACACGTGCTCGCGAATCAATCAGAAGCTCGAGGTCCTTTCGCGGCCAGACGAGCTGCTCGCTTGAGCGGGGCTCATCGGAGTCGGCTTGCTTCCGTGAGACGCGGGAAGCGGTCGTCGGGTAGGAGCGCTCCGGGTTCGAGCCGACGCAGGGCGGCCGGCTGGCCGCCATCGTCGTCGCCCTCGTCGCCCCATGTGGGGAACCGTGACGGGTCAAAGCGGGCCGCCGCGTCCACGTAGACCGTCGCCAACGAGTAACGCGGTGAACCGCTTGCATTGGTCCCGGCGCAGTGCGCGGTCCGCGCGTGGTGGAAGGTACAGTCTCCAGCACGGATGGGCACAGTGACGCGGGGGACCCACTCGAGGGCCGGCCATGCGACGAAGGGGTTCATCATCTGCGCCCACATGGCCTCGTCCTCGGGGCGGTCCGCCGGGGTCGCCGGCTCGGAATCAGCTGCTGCGTCGAAGGTGACGACGCGATGGGATCCCGAGAGGAAGGTCATGCAGCCCTTCTCCACGGGCACGTCCACAAGGGCGACCCAGGCGGTCAAGGTGACGGGCGCTCCACGAACGGGGAAGGCAGGCTCGTCGACGTGATAGGGTGTCATCGTCGCCCCTTTGGCTCGCTTGAGTAGGAGTTCGGACTTGAAGAGTCGCAGGTCGCTTCCCGCGAGGCGCTCGGCGGCTGCGGCGACCCGAGGGTGAAGCACGAGTTGGCGCATCCGTTCGCTGACGGCCTCGACATCGGCGATCCAGTCCATCACGTTGCCTGTCTCGTCCTCCCAGCTTACCTTCTCCCGCTGGTCGAAGAGCCGCTCGGCCTCACGGAGCTGGGCGTCCACCTCCATTGGAGTCAGCACCTGGGGCACGTGCAAAAAACCCTGCTCCCGATAGCGCCTCACGTCCTCGTGGTCGACCATGATCCGTCTCCTGGTTTGGTCCCGGGGCTAAGCGTGTCTGGGAACTTCTGGCTCAGCGGAAAATCTGCCCAAAGATTACGGGGCAGCGACGGTTGAGTGTCATTTGTTGATCCGCCCGATCTCGCCGCTCCCGTGCATCGGCCAGTTCAAGTAAGCCGCTGGCGCGGCGGGGGGGAATTCCACGCAGTTTAGCCGATCGCATTGGCGGTGGCCAGTGTTTCGTTCCTCGCGAAGTCAATGCCTTATTGGTTATGCCGTCGGCAGATGATTGTCCTGCACTACCAATCCGCCGTGCTCTTGAATAACGAAATTCGTATATTCGCTTGGAGCACCACTGCTCAAAGCCGGTCGGTGGTCGCCCCAGAACCTGCTCCACAGTAGGGTCCGATTCGGGTGGTTGTGCAAGAAACGCAGCACGAGCAGCAAGCGTAATTACAGGGACAGTATTCGGATCGGTGTCCACGGACATCGGCGTCGGCAAGCACTGTCGTCCAAGCAAGGATCAACGCATGAGCGATTCCGCGAACGCACATATCGAGATCACCCCCGGCATCTGCGGCGGGAAGCCACGGATCGCCGGCCACCGCATCCGCGTGCAGGACATCGCCCTGTGGAGTGTATTGCGATGTCCGACAATTGAGGAAAAGTTCCAACTAAGCGGCTCAAACGTCGAAGCTAAGCGGCGCGTTGTTAGCCGCGTCCGGTGGAGCGCGAAGCGCGGAACGAACTTGAGCGATTTGTGAGGCTTCTTGGGCATGTGCCCTACATATACTCCCACAGCTCTTCTTCGGGCAGGGGGATCACCCTGCCATCAGCTTCAAAAACAAATCCATCCGCGACCATAGAGCCAATCCCAAGGAACCAATGCCGGTAATTCTGGAGCACTAACTTGACGGTGCCATTCTCCCAGTTGCGGATTGCGTAGAGACCAAGGGTTCGTCCCTTTTGCGCCATGGTCTCCTCAAGTTCTTGGTACTCCGGCAAATTCCTCGCTTCCTCCAGGGAAAGAAGGGACAAGCGCTCTAGCTCCCGTTGAAAGC
>JBJHCD010000907.1:0-2835 GCA_050485845.1 Pirellulaceae bacterium
GGCCAATCCGGGGCCTGGGTTTCGGAGGTAATGCCTCGGCTGGCCGAGCAGGTGGATGACATCTGTTTCATCCGCAGCATGCAAACCGACTTGCCCAACCACTCCCAAGCATTTCAGCAGATGCACACCGGCAGTTTTCAGTTCACTCGCCCATCACTTGGTGCCTGGACGTTGTACGGTTTGGGAACGGAGAACACGAATCTACCTGGGTTCATCACCATCAATCCCCCAGCCGACAATGGGGGAGCCCGTAACTACGGCAGCGCCTTTCTGCCGGCCATTTTTCAAGGGACGAAGATCGGCACCAATCAGATTCCCGGATTCTACGCCGCGCTGATGGGCGTCGACCAGGAACCGGGGCCCCCCCTGAAGTACATGGACAACCAAGGACTCACGTCGGCCGAGCAGCGACGGCAACTTGACTTTATCCGCGATCTGAATGCCGCCAAGTTGGAGCGAGATGGAGTGCATCGGGAGATTGAAGGAGCGATCGAGTCGTTTGAATTGGCCTTTCGCATGCAGGACGAAATCCCCGGACTGCTCGACGTGGGAGACGAGTCGGCAGCCACGCTCGACTTGTATGGTATCGGGGCGGATCGGCCCACCGACCGTTTCGGCCGGCAGTGCCTGCTCGCTCGGCGATTCATCGAAGCGGGCGTGCGATTCGTGGAGATCACTTCGCCCACGAACTGGGACCATCACTTTCTGATCAAGGACAACCTTCAAGAAAGCTGCCAATCGACCGATCAGCCGATTGCCGCGTTATTGACCGATCTGAAGCAGCGAGGCCTGCTGAATGATACCTTGGTTGTCTGGGCGGGGGAGTTTGGGCGGACACCATTTGCTCAAAGTGGCACGGGGCGAGACCACAATAACAAGGGATACACAATCTGGATGGCGGGAGGGGGAGTCCGAGGGGGCCTTCAATTCGGCGCAACCGATGAATATGGTCAACAAGCTGTCGAGAACCCGGTCCATATTCATGATTGGCATGCGACAATACTGCACTTGCTGGGCCTGGATCATCGACGACTGACTTTCAATTACGCGGGCCGCGAATTTCGGCTGACCGATGTCTACGGCCGAGTGGTCGATGAGATCGTGGCCTGACTTTCACGACTTCTCCTGGAAGGCCGCGCAACAACATGGACAGTCCCCCCCGGCAACCTGAGGCTTTCGCCACGACGCGGTGGAGCTTGATTTTGGCCGCGCGGGGAAATCAGACTCCCGAATCAGCGGCTGCCCTGGCCACCCTCTGTGAATCGTATTGGTATCCGCTCTACGTCTTCCTCCGTCGCCGGGGTTATCCGGCCGCCGATGCCCAAGACTTGACCCAGGAGTATTTCGCCAACCTGCTGGAAAACCACTCCCTCGACGGAGCAGATCGCGAACGGGGGCGGTTTCGTACCTATCTGCTGATGATGCTCAAGCGATTTCTCTCCAAGCAGCGCGAGCGAAATCAAGCTCAGAAACGGGGTGGTGGCACCCCCATGCTCTCGTTGGAATTCCCATCCGCCGAGGAGCGTTTTCGGCTGGAGCCGGCCGATGACTGGACACCCGAAAAGGCCTATCATCGACGCTGGGTCCTGACCATACTGGATCGCGTTCTCACTCAGTTGAACGTCGAATATACCGAGAAAGGGAAGGGGGAGTTGTTCGAACGATGTCGCCCTTTTCTGACCGGTCAGTCGGAGGAAACTTCTCATGCCGAAGTGGCCCGCGAACTGGGAATGACCTCTGGAGCGGTGAAGGTGTCGATCCATCGCATGCGTCAGCGGTATCGACAGCGATTGCATGACGAGATCGCCGAGACGGTGGCGTCGCTGGACGACGTCAGAAGTGAGATGCAACTACTGCTCGCCGCTCTGCGAGGGGAAGAGATATGATCAACGCGGGGCGGAGGCTCGACAACCGAGTGGCTCGCAGGCCGCTCGCTCCGCCCAAGCCACTCCGAGCCGCCACCGTTTCGGGGGGGCACTCAACAAAATTTGCAGGTTTTTCTGAGACACGCTGTAACCTTGAGGCAGATTTCCGTAAGGGAAGATCGGTTACTCGAACTTCCACACTAGGAGCTGTCGATGTCGGCGACACAAATTTGCACGCAATGTGGCTCGGTACTCGCGATGGACCACCTCGCCGGTTTGTGTCCGGAATGCCTGTTGCGGGAGGGATTCGATAGCGGCATCACCGGGCCGAATTCGACCACCGGAGGAGCCGGTTTCGTCCCACCGAGTCCCGCGGAACTCGCCCCGCATTTCCCTCAATTCGAGATCCTCGACTTGCTCGGCAAAGGAGGAATGGGGGCGGTTTATAAAGCTCGGCAATATTCGCTGAACCGGCTGGTGGCGATTAAGGTGCTCCCACCTCAAGTGGGCTCCGACCCAGCCTTCGCGGAACGATTTGCGAGAGAAGCCCGGTCGCTGGCGATGCTGAGTCACCAAAATATTGTGGCGGTGCATGACTTTGGGCAGGCCAAGTCGGATCGTGCGGAGGAGAAGGGCAAGTCGAACGGCCGGGAACTCTATTACTTCGTCATGGAATTTGTGGACGGGGCCAATCTGCGCCGGCTCATGCAACAGGGCCGGCTTACGCAAATGGAAGCCATGGCGATCGTCCCTCAGATCTGTGAAGCACTACAGTTCGCTCACGAGGAAGGGATCGTCCACCGGGACATCAAGCCGGAGAACATCCTCGTGGATAAACGGGGCCGGGTGAAAATTGCCGACTTCGGTTTGGCGAAGTTGCTGCGAGTCCAGCCCATCGATGTGACCTTGACGGCGGCCGACCAAGTGATGGGAACGTGGCATTATATGGCGCCGGAGCAGATGGAGCGCC
>JBJHCD010000908.1:0-2821 GCA_050485845.1 Pirellulaceae bacterium
CAATTCAACTCGCACACGATCCCCCGGCACGATTCGAATAAAGTTTTTTCGCATCTTGCCGGCGACATGCGCCAGAACTTCCGTTCCCGTCTCCAGTTGCACGCGAAAACGCGTGTTCGCCAAAGCTTGTGTTACCGTCCCCTCCACCTCGAGGGCATCTTCCTTCTTACTCATCCAGTTTTCCCCAGCGGACCCATTCGATAATGACGATGTGCGGCCATGCCAGCACAATCTCCCCCATGATAATAGGTCCCGGATAGCTCATACGTCAACCGAAAGGAAGGGAATCGCGGAATCAGGCAATCGCGGCGACGAGGAAACTAGGAATAGGTCGGTCGCTTCAGGACCGACTTCCCCCACACGCTGCCGCCAAGCATTCCAACAATCCCTCCGGCGACTCCACGCCGCAGGAGAGCCGGAGCGTTCCCGGACCGATTCCCAGTCGCTGCTGCTCCTCCCGACTCCGACCCCGGTGACTGGTGGTGACCGGATGACTGATCGTCGTGGAGATTTCTCCCAAGGAAGGGGCCAGGGGAATCGAGCCCGCCCGGTCGAGAAAGGCCTGCGCTTCCTCGCGACCACCCCGGAGGTGAAACGTGATGATCGTCCCGAATCGACCACCGAAGAGTTGCCGAGCGAGTTCGTGGTCGGGATGACTGCTCAGACCGGGATACTCCACCCGCTCCACCAAGGCCTGACTCGCCAGGAATTCCGCGGCCCGAAGGGCGTTTTCACAGGCCCGGTCCACTCGCAAATGCATCGTCGCCAGCCCCCGAGCGGCCAGCCAGCAATCCCAGGGACTGCCGATCAATCCCCAAGTGGATTGGCAAAACGGGACTCGGTCCCAACATGCTTCGGTCCCCCCCAGGTACCCCAAAATGACATCGCTGTGCCCATTCATCATCTTGGTCAGGCTCTCCATGACCAGACTCGCCCCGCATTCCAACGGAGCACACAAAAGAGGAGTGGCGAAGGTATTGTCCACCAGCAAGCGGGCTCCCCACCGTTGACATCGCTCGGCCAATTGCGGCAGATCGACCACCCGCAGGTTCGGATTGGAGATCGTCTCCACCACGACCATGCGTGCTGGCTCGGAAAACGCCTCCGCACACGATGACTCCGAAGTCGGGTCGAATAGCGACGTGTTGATTCCCCAATGCCCCCCTTCTTCCAGTAGCAACCGGTGCGTTCGCCCGTACATCTGGTGACTGACCAGGACCCGATCCCCCGGTCGCAGTTGCGACAGGAAGGCCAAAGCCAGGGCACCCATTCCCGACGGGGCCACCGCCCCGCGCTCCGCCCCATGCAATTCACCGCAGCGGGCCATCAGTAGGTCCGCGTTGGGGTGGGCGTCACGCTGATAGACGTAACCCTCCATCTCGCCGCCGAGCAGTCGGTCGGCCTGTTCGATATCCGCGCATCGCCAAACCGAAGTGGTGTAGAGCGGGGAGGCCAGGGGCTGGGCGGGCAACGGGAGCGGAGGATCGGGACGCGCACAGAGATCGTCGATCGGGCGTTTGGTCATGCAGTCCCCTCCTCGCCGGTGGTTTTCCCGGCTGTTTCGGCTTCAATCGCGGATGTGATTGCCGCTGTGATCTATTGGCCAGCATCTACTGGCCAACATTCTCTGCCAACATTCTCAGGCAATAATTGCGAACTCGATTCCGTTTCGATTCGGCATTCTTTTCGGGATGCGATCCCCCCCGGATTGGCATTCAAGCGATTTCGATTTTCCCGTACAAGGGACCCCGCGAGGAACTGAACCCTTGGTGGATCATCCGTGAATCCTCGCGGCATTCCCTTCTCGCCATCCCCATCGACCCGTTTGTGGCACCTCGTCCCCAATGCTGAAACCAACCATTGTCGAGCCCGAAGGATCAGCTGGCAATCGGCCTGCGACGGCGGGCCGAACGGCTGGTTCCCCGCGCCTCATGAGAGAAGACACCCCCCTGGCCGACGCGGAAAATTTCAACGAAAACGTAACGAATCCCGTCAACGTCGAGTCGACTCGGCTGGAAATTCAGCGGCTGTTCCGTGAAACCGCACAGCTGTCCCAGTCCCCCCTGGCCGTTTCCGAGTTCAGTTCGGGGCTCTTGAACCGACTTCTGGACGCCCTGGCCGGATCCGCCGGGCGGCTTTGGCTCCAGCAGGGGGATCAAGCTTGGCGGCGAGTGGCCCAGATCACTCGGGCCGACAGTCCTTCCTTTCTGGAAGAATTGGAAGGAATCGACTCGGAACAGCAGAGCCTGCTGTTGGAACGAGTATTGGGACAGGAGCCGGCAATTGCGGTCGCTCCCTCCGCCGAGGCCCCCCTCCGTCTGCTCGGGCGGTTCACCGTGGATGATCGCCAGCAGGGAGTGATCGAGATATTTCAGCGACCCGGCACCAGCGAGGCCGCACAACGAGGCTATCTCCGTTTCCTGCTTCAGATGGGAGAGTTGGCCGGGGACTATTTTCGCCGCGAGCAACTGCGAGCCCTTCAGCGGCAGCAGTCTGAACGATTGGAGCTAGAGCAGCTTTACTTGCGGGTCCACGAGAAACTGGACCGGCAGCATGTGGCGTACGCGGTGGCCAACGAGGGGCGACGTCTCTTGGAATGCGATCGAGTGAGCGTGGTGTTGGGAAGTTCCCAACAGTACCGAGTTCTCGCGATTAGCGGCCTGGATACTTTTCATTCCCGTTCCGAGAATGTCCGGACGCTGCGGGAATTGTGCCAAGCGGTGATCCGAGTGCGGCAGCCTCTCTGGTATCCCGAGGCCGCTCGAAATCTCCCGCCACAGATCGAGTCGGTGCTGCAGGCCTACCTGGATCAGTCCCTGGC
>JBJHCD010000909.1:0-2813 GCA_050485845.1 Pirellulaceae bacterium
CCCAAAGCGGCCTTCGTCGGACCCGCTCCGGCGGGGCCACGACTGGCCAGCTACAAGCCCACCCACCAAAGACCCTCTGGCGGCCGAGCACGACGGCTTCTTCGCTTTTCCTGCCGCGGCGAGTTGGCTGCGGGCTCCCGCCGGCCGACTCCCTCCTCAGCTCGGCACGCCTGAGCTATACTAAGGTCCGATCGGTATTCGTCGTCCATCGCCCATCCCATGACAGATCGCTGCATTTATGTCCGCTTCGAAGTCGTCTCCTCGTACCATGTGCCAGAAAATCTGGGACAACCACGTCGTTCACGCTGAACCTGGCAAGCAGTCGCTGATCTACATCGACCTCCAGCTGGTCCATGAAGTCACCAGCCCCCAGGCATTCGAAGGGCTGCGGCTCTCCGGCCGGAAGGTTCGACGCCCGGACCTCACCGTGGCCACCCCCGACCACAACATCCCAACCACCGACCGCTCCCTCCCCATCGCGGATGAGATCTCTCGCCAACAGGTCGATAAGCTGCGGGAAAACTGTCGCGAGTTCGGCATTCGCATGTATGATCTCAACGAGCTGAAACAGGGGATTGTGCATATCATCGGCCCGGAACTCGGCTACACCCTCCCCGGCATGACCATCGTCTGCGGCGATAGCCATACCGCCACGCATGGTGCTTTCGGGGCACTCGCCTTCGGCATCGGGACCAGCGAGGTGGAACATGTCCTCGCCACGCAGACACTTCTGCAGTCGCCACCGAAGACCTTGGAGCTGCGAGTTGACGGGAAACTGGCTCCCGGCGTCACGGCCAAGGACCTGATCCTGTACCTGATCGGCCAAATCGGCACGGCAGGAGGAACAGGGCATGTCATCGAATACACCGGAACCGCCGTCCAGGCCCTGTCGATGGAAGAGCGGATGACGGTCTGCAACATGTCGATCGAAGCGGGAGCCCGAGCCGGCATGATCGCTCCCGACGAAACGACCTTCGCCTACTTGCGAGGCCGGGAGTTCGCTCCCCAGAACTTCGAACAGGCGGTGGAGCAATGGCGGCAGCTTCCCTCCGATCCCGACGCCGCATACGATAGCTCCCGCATCTTCCATGCCGACGCTGTCGCACCCCAAGTTACCTGGGGGACCAATCCAGGCCAAGTCGCTCCGATTGAAGGCCGAGTTCCCGATCCGAGCACGATCGCCGATGCAACGGAGCGCAAGTCGGTCACCCGAGCCCTCGAATACATGGGACTCGAGGCGGGAACGCCCCTGACCGATGTCGCCATCGACCGCGTCTTCATCGGTTCGTGCACCAACGCTCGGATCGAAGACCTGCGAGCCGCCGCCGCCGTGGTTCGTGGCTATCACGTCTCCGATCAAGTCCACGCCATGGTGGTGCCGGGAAGCGGTCAAGTCCGTGAACAGGCCGCCAAGGAGGGCCTGGACCGCGTCTTCGTCGAGGCGGGATTCGAGTGGCGGGAAGCGGGCTGTAGCATGTGCCTGGCCATGAACCCCGACAAACTCGAACCGGGCGAGCGCTGCGCATCGACCAGTAACCGCAACTTTGAAGGACGACAAGGCAAGGGAGGAAGGACTCACCTCGTCTCTCCCGCCATGGCCGCCGCCGCCGCGGTATCGGGACATTTCGTGGACATTCGAGATTGGAAATACCAGTAACCGATTCCAGATTGGAACGGAGAAAGACCCTAGATAAGACATGCGTCCCTTCACCGAGCATCGCGGTATCGTCGCGGCAATGGACCGAGCCGACGTGGATACCGATCAAATCATTCCCAAGCAGTTTCTGAAGCGAATCGAGCGAACCGGCTTTGAAGATTATCTCTTCTTCGACTGGCGTTTCCTCGATGACGGAAGTCCCAATCCGGACTTCGAGCTGAATCAGCCCGTCGCCCGCGGGGCCTCCGTCCTGCTCGCTCGACGAAATTTCGGCTGCGGCTCGAGCCGCGAACATGCCGTTTGGGCCCTGGACAATTACGGTTTTCGAGCGGTCATTGCCCCGAGCTTCGCCGACATTTTCTTCAACAACTGCTTCAAGAACGGCGTGCTCCCGATTGCCCTCGGCGAGGAACAAGTCGAACAGTTGTTCCAGAACGTCCGCCAATCCGGCGACACTCCCTATGAATTGACAGTCGACCTGCGGCAACAAACCATCCGCGACGACGCGGGCCTGAGTATTTCCTTCACCGTCGATGCCGACCGCCGAGCGAACTTGCTCCAAGGGCTGGACGATATCGCTCGAACTTTGGAGATGGAAGATGCCATTCGTCGCTATGAGCAGGAGCATGAATCTCGACTGGCGAGAGGCCGGGCAGGCTAGGATGACTCGTCACGCGCTGCCGTTACGAGTTGCCTGTTTGCTGTTGGTTCCCCTGTTCCTTCATGACGCTCGCGGGGAGGACCTCCGGAAATCTCCCGACCGGATCGCGGACCACTGGTACGTGTCCCAACGGGAATCGGCCGAGCAGGTCGGCGGGGACGAGGATGCGGGGTCCCGAGTGCAAGTTCGTGAGTTGCTCACGAACCTTTCCTTTCCAGGAAGCCTGACCATTCAGCCCGAGACCGGACGAATCCATTTCGTCGAAAACGGCTCGGGGCGAATCCGCCGACTCACCGACGACGCTCAACCCGCCGATGTCCTCCACGGCCTCCCCGGTCAACAGGACTCTCAACAGCCCAACCGACTGCTCGCCGAATATCACGTCGCCTTTCTGGATCAAAACCATCTGATCATTGGAACCGGACCACGCGAATTGGATCAGTCGCCCGGATCCGACTCGCCAGTCCCCGCACCGGAAGAGTCCGAAGGGGAAGA
>JBJHCD010000910.1:0-2805 GCA_050485845.1 Pirellulaceae bacterium
ACCACACCTTATCCATGCGATTGTCGTGGCAGCCACAGTCGGCCGCGGCGGCATGGTAGAAGTCGCCATGAGCCAACACGGCCCTCAGGGCACTCTGCCCTCCGGCCGATCCTCCAAAAATTCCAACTCGGCCCAAATCCATTTGTGGGATCGTTTCGGCCGCCTCCCGCATCCAGAGAATCCGGTCCGGAAACCCGGAGTCGGCGAGGTTCTTTGCACAGACATCATGGAATGCCTTGGAACGATGCGAGGTTCCCATCCCATCGATTTGAACGACAATAAACCCCAGTTCCGCGAGGCTCTGATGCCGATGATGAGCCGCAAATCGTTTCGGCACGAAGGCCCCTTGAGGGCCCGCGTAGATCTGTTCAATCACCGGATAACTGGCCTGCGAATCGAACTGAGTCGGCCGAAAAATCACGCCATGGATATCCGTTTCGCCGTCTCGTCCCTTGGCCACCAGCCGCTCGGGAACTTGCCATCCGGTCTCGAGCAAGCGCGACCAGTCCCCGCGCTCCAGTTCGCAAACCAGACTCCCATCCTCCACTCGGCGTAGCTCCGTGACCGGAGCCAAATCGACTCGGGAATAGCGGGCAATCAGGAACTCGCCATCCGGCGAAATCTCCACTTCATGCGTCCCATCTCCCTGGGTCAAACAGACCTGATTCGCGCCGTCCCATTCCACTCGGACATGGTGCACGTGATAGGGATCCTGATCGGGATGAATGCCTCCCGCCCGAAACCAGATCTGCCGAGCCTCCTCGTCGACACGATCCACGCCGCGAACGACCCACTCCCCCTGGGTGATCTGATTCAGGACCTCGCCTGTCCGAGCATCGATTCGGTAGAGATGATTCCAGCCATCCCGTTCGCTCATCCAAATGATCTCTCGCGGGTCGTCCAGGAAGTGAGCAAACTGTTTATGGGCATAGTCGATAAACGTGTCACTCTGTTCGTCAATCAAGGCCCGCACCTGGCCACTCTCGGCGTTGACTTCGATGACTCGCAGAACCTGATGTCCTCGCTGGTTGTAGATGAAGGTGAACGCATCCGACTCGGGCCACCAGCGAACTCGCTGGGAACTCCAGGGATGAGGAAACAGGGCCTCGTCCAAATCCACCTGTTTCGCGGACGGAATGTCGAAGAGCCGAGGACGAGGAATGGGAAGTTCATCACCCGGTTTGGCATAATCCAGCTCATGAAGGAGAGGCTGCAGCTGGTCTCGGGGGGCCGCTTCCACCAACGCAACTCGCCGCCCCGCTGCTTGCTTTACCTGCATGACCACCAGTTTTTTCGAATCAGGGGACCAACGGAAATTTGCCTGGTAGGGATCCTCCTCCGTTCCATTCTCGCTGAGCTGCGTCGTCTCGCCCGTCTCTCGATTGCGTAGCCAGACGTTGTGGTCACGAATCAACGCTCGCCATTGGGAATCGGGCGAGTCCGCCTCGGAACCGGTCAATCCACCGGGCCTTCGACCGGCACCCCGTCGAGGCCGACGAGTTCGCGGAAGATCATCCGCTGGTTCGTCGTCCACGCGTGCCGTGGCACCAGCCGCCGTGGCTTCAAAAACTCCCAGCACTTCCTCGTCCCGGTCAGCCACCAACCAGACATGACCGGCGTATGTATGCTGCGAACGTCGCTCCCCTGCCGCCAAGCGTCCGTAGGACCTCCGGTCCCCACCGGTGTCCATCCAAAACAACTCCACTTCGCGACTGGAATCATTCACGAACGTGATGTTCGTTTCCTGTCCGCCGTTACGCGAGGGTCGAGGCGTGCGACTGCGGGGAAGCGTCGGTTCACCTGGGCCTTCCGGCGTCTCTTCCAGTTCTCCGGATTCCAGGTGGTACTTCCAATACCGGCCATCAACCGAGAACAAAACGGCCTCGTGGTCCGGGGAGAATTCGATTACTCGAAACGGAAGCCGATCAGGCTCAACCTCTCGCTCCAGCCGGTCACTCAGGTGTTGGGCAAGCTGAACATGATCGAACGCCAATTGACGCTCACCTCGCCGCGCGTCAACCAGCACGAATTCGTGGCGATCCGGTCCCGTCGCCACTCGATACCAAAATCCCTTTCCCTCGGGAAACCACGTCGGTTGAACGTCCGTGCGAAAGACCTTGTCGCGACTAAGTCCGGCGCGACGCGCTGCGCGCTGATAGTCCTCTTGCGAGCCTTGGCCATGTACCAGGCTGGAAGGGATCGAGCCGAATAGCAACAACAAGCAGACCCAGCGACCGACATGACGGTAGGAGGTAGGAGGGCCGGCCCAACCGAGTAGAACGCGAGAATCCGAACGCCACGACGCGTCGCGACAATCGCCCAGTTGGCTCTGATGGCCGATTGATAACATCGCTGCTGGACCAATTCCCGGCCGCGGCGACAGGCTTCGCTCTTGCACCTCACGCCCTTCCGTCGGTTTCGTTTCGGGTAAGACCACCCGGTGGTGGTTCCGAACGAATTCTCGACTGACACCACCACGGATGCAAGCCGGGGGACCGTTCGCCGATGACCCGAGGGCTCGTCGGATCGCCGGCGATTCATCGGAGAGCCAGCGAGGCAACGGGGGAGCCGAACGCTGCCTAGCGCCAGGCTGAGCAATACCGCGAGATGTAAGTCGTGTATTGTCAGTGGTTTAATAGCATCGACATCAACGTCGAAACCATGGGTGCGGGAATTGTTTTGCCGACTCAAGAGAGTCGGCGGACTCTCCGTTCGGGAGAACGGAGCCAGTGCGCCTGCGAAGGCGCTTGATCAGAGGGGTGCAAGTCCCCTCCAGGCGAACGTTACCAGCCTGAAGTCAAACGG
>JBJHCD010000911.1:0-2796 GCA_050485845.1 Pirellulaceae bacterium
GGCCGAACCAGCCCCTAATCCTCCCAGTTTTGACGTGGCCAGTCAACGCGAACGGGCATCCGCTGGAGAGGATGTAGGGATGAGTACATGTTTCCCGGCTGTTCGCGGGGTCTTTGGTGAATGGCGAGCCCGAGAAGGCAACGCCCGAGAAGACATCGATCGGGAGTCGCAGTGAACCTTGCGAGCTACGGCAGCTAGAGCGGCCCCGGGGGGGAATTGGCCTGAAGGGGAGTGGCGCGAATGGGGCCGAAAAATTTTTTTCTTCCGATTTTCCTCCCGGACTGGTCTTTTGCCGGAAGTTTCAATGTGCCGCGAGGATCCATCGGCATCTCTTTGCGAGCAATTCTCCCCCCTTCGAATCGCTGATCCATGAGGCGATGGGGTTCAGCCGCGCGCTCCACAAAGGCTTCACATTCAGTTCATCCATTCTTCATGTGCAGGCCTAAATTCTCAGCACTGTTGGTTCTTACCTTTTTCCATTCCGTTTTGATCAGGAGTTCCATGTGAACCGAACCTCCCTCCTCCTCGCGTCCGTCCGATCGGCTGGGCGTAATCGACGAGCCTTCACATTGGTGGAGCTGTTGGTGGTGATCGCCATCATCGGCGTGCTCGTCAGCCTCTTGCTTCCCGCCGTCCAGTCCGCTCGGGAAGCGGCCCGTCGCATGAGCTGCTCGAACAACCTCAAGCAGCTGGGACTGGGAATGCACAACTACCATGACACGTACAACTCCTTGCCGCTGCCGGGCCTTCACCTGCGGGATTTGATTGCCAATGCAAGCAGCACCAGTTCTTCTCACTCTTGGGCCGTGATGCTGCTTCCGTTCATTGAGCAGCAGAACGTCCAAGATCAGTACGACATGCGTGACATGGGTGGAAGTCGCGGCTTCCGCGATAATCCGACCAACTTGGCGCTGGGGGGAATTGAGCTGGCGGTATATCGTTGCCCGAGTGACTCCGCTCGAAAGGAGCTGTTCAGTCCGACCAGTTCATGGATTCTGCCGAACGGAAACCGCGGCGGACTGGCTCGAGCCAACTACGGGATCAACGGGGGAGCGGGAAATGCCTATTCGCGGACGGACTTCCGCATCCGGAACGAACGAGGCCCGTTTCACTTCGGTGGTTCCGGCAATCCGAACGCACCCTACTCGGCCAACTTCGCCGACATTCGCGACGGCCTGTCGAATGTGATTCTGCTGGGCGAAATGATCGCCGGCGACAGCCAGTCGGACATCCGAGGCGTCTGGGCTTACGCGACCGGCGCGGTGTTCTGTGGGGGCGAGCCTTCCTATCGCGAAGGTCGAATCCTGCTCGGTCCCAACGGCATTGCCTTGGATGATCTCCAGATGGACCGCCCCGGCCAATGCGGCTACGTGGGCGTGATCGACCGGCAGATGCGATGCGTCAGTGGTGGTAGCCGAGGATTCCAGACGTCGCGCAGCTATCACCCCGGTGGTGTTCAGGTCTGTGTTGCGGACGGATCCGTGCGGTTTGTGGCCGAAACCATTCAGCTCGGAACCTGGCGTAGCCGACTGGCCATTGCCAGTGGGACGGTCACCGAGGCCTGGGAGTAGTTGGTGTTCCATCAAAGAGAGAAGTGAAGAAGTGTTGAGGTATTTCATGAGTCGAGTTATTTCGGGGTTCGCCCTCTTGGCGGCGCTGACCTTGACCGGGTGTGGAGCGAGTGACAATCGGCAGTTCACCGACAATTCACGAGATCCGGAAGCACTGGCCACCAACATCAAACAGGTGGTGCTGACGGCGATCTATGAGTCGGAATCGGCACGTGAACCGGCCGACGCCCTTTCCATGGTGGTCGTTTCGCTCGACGGCAAGCTTTCCAAAATGCCCGTGGGCAACTACGCAGGTGTTTACGAGGAGTTGCTGGCCGTCTCGAGCGAACTGCAGCAAGCCTGCGAACAGGTGGATGGCCGGGCCCCTGGACTGGATGCCGGCCTGAAGCGGTTGGCGGAACTGGCCGAGCAGCTCCCGGGGGACGTGGAGCCACTGAAGTAAGCCACTGATGTAGCGGTCGAGGCTGGGCTGTCGAGGCCATGTTTCGAGATGCGTTTCGAGACACGCTGTAGTCCCGTGGACTTCCCATTCCAGTCCATGCGGACGAAGTCGAATTTGAACCAGACCACTGCGGGCGACTCCGAGGGGGAGCCCGCAGTGGTTTCTTGACTTTTGGGGCTTGACACGGTAGATTCGAACTTATCCTAGAGACAGTGGCGAGGTAATTTGGTGCGGCTTGGCCGAGTCCCTTGAAGGCCGGACGTTCGTTCAGCGAGAACTCGGTCGGTATTGTTCTCCTCCATCTGCTACCTCCCTAGCCTGGCGGGACACTTGGTGTAGCCATTGTTTCTATGGGGTTTACTACGTCGTGTAGTAATCGTCGGACCGATGTCTTCCAAGGAGTCCTGCTGTGAATTTGCGAAACTGGCCACCACGCACCACCCGAAATCGGGCTGAAGCTCGCTCCGCGTTTACTCTGGTCGAGCTTCTGGTGGTGATTTCCATCATCGGCGTGCTTGTCAGTCTGCTTCTCCCAGCCGTCCAGGCCGCTCGCGAATCGGCTCGTCGCATGAGTTGCTCGAACAACATTCGCCAATTTGGTTTGGCGATGCACACCTATCACGACACGTACAACTCCCTTCCGCTCCCAGGAATCAGCTTTGTCGAACCGATTCCGTTGGCGGACAGCATCACTTCGGCCCATTCGTGGGGGATGGCTCTGCTCCCGTTCATTGAGCAGCAGAACCTGTACGACCAATACACGACCGGTCCTCAAGGCTTTCA
>JBJHCD010000912.1:0-2794 GCA_050485845.1 Pirellulaceae bacterium
ACAGAAGCAATACACCACGACTCGGCACGGTGCCCAGTTCCACGTCTCGCTCTACGATCAACGGACCGGACAACTGCTGGCCCTCTTCGAAGCGAACCGACTGGGACAGCAGCGAACCGGGGCCGCGACCGGGGTGGCCGTTCGCCATTTGACTCCCCCCGACATCGACCGCGTGGGGCTGTACGGAAGTGGCTGGCAAGCGGAATCCCAATTGGAGGCCGTGGTCGCGGTCCGACCGATCCGGCAGGCCTTTGTTCACAGTCGGTCCCCGGAACGACGACGGGAATTCGCCGCCCGGATGTCGGAGCGTTTGAAAATTCCCGTTCAGCCGGTGGAGCGTCCCGAGGATGCCGCGCGCGATCTCCCCTTGGTGATTACCGCCACGAACAGCCGCTCTCCCGTTCTGAAGGCGGAATGGTTGCCGGACGAGACGCTGGTGGCCGCCGTCGGCTCGAACTGGCCGCGGAACGCCGAAGTCGAAAACGCCGTTTTGCGGACGGCCGACCGGATCGTTTGTGACCAAGTGACAGCTTGCCGGGTGGAGGCGGGAGACTTGCTTCTGGCCGAGGAGGCCGGGGATTTTGCTTGGGACCGAGCGGAGGAGTTGGCGAGCGTGGTTGCGAGCCAGGACGGCGCGACGAGGAGCGGCACGACCGCGGAACTTTCCGGCCGGCGTTTCTTTAAGTCGGTCGGCATGGCCCTTCAGGATCTCGCCGTGGCTCATGCGCTTTGGCTGCGGCGCGACGAGCGATCCGAAGTCGTCGAGGACTAGGTTTCTCCCTCCGCGGCTCCAAGTCCCAAGTCCCACGGGGCACCGGGGCACGGGTCCCAGTAAAGCAGATAGGGAAATTAAACATGGATTGGCTCTGGGCCGCGACGATTGTTGCCGAAACCGACATCTCGACCGCCGCGGACGCGGCGGCCTGGTACGTGCTGCCCCTGTTAATCGCCGACTTCCTCCTCCGCATCGGCCTTTCTCTCCGCGTCATCATGCGACGGCTTTCGGTCGGTGCCTCCCTGGCTTGGATCATGGTCGTGATGATCGCCCCCCTGGCCGGCGCCGCCATTTATCTGATGTTCGGTGAGCTTCGCTTGGGGCGGCGCCGAGTCGCCTGGGCCGCGAGGATCCATGCGATCTATCAGGCCTGGACGGACAGCTTGCGCCAACGCTATCCCGTCACCTGGACGGAGGAAAACAACCTGGGTGAATCGCTCTCCCGTTTAACCGAATCCTTGGTCGGAATCCCCGTCACGCCCCACAACGATCTCGAAATCTTGGACGGAGCGGAAACGATCCTCCGCCGACTCATTGAGGATATCGACGCGGCGGAGCGAAATTGTCATCTCGAGTTCTATATCTGGAGCCTCGGTGGAACGGCGGACGAGGTGGCCGAGGCGCTGCTGCGGGCCGTGAAACGGGGAGTGACCTGCCGAGTCCTCCTGGATGATGTCGGCAGTCGCGAGTTCCTCC
The DNA here is from genome assembly GCA_050485845.1 of Pirellulaceae bacterium. Lineage (GTDB taxonomy): Bacteria > Planctomycetota > Planctomycetia > Pirellulales > Pirellulaceae > JBJHCD01. Next base: position 1,472 of record JBJHCD010000912.1, read on the forward strand.
GTAGTTCCCTGGCCAAGCGGCTTCGAGAAGGGGGAGTTCATTTGCGAGCCGCCTTGCCCGTGGGGCTGATCCGCATGCTGTTCGCTCGACTCGACCTCCGGCTCCATCGAAAAATCGTGGTCATCGACTGGAAGATCGCTTACACGGGTAGCCTCAATTTGGTCGATCCCCGCTATTTCAAACAGGGTTCCGCCGTGGGTGAGTGGGTGGACGCGATGGTCCGAGTTCAAGGGCCCGTGGTGGAGTGTTTGGGAGCGACGTTCCTGGAAGACTGGCAGATGGAGACCGGAGAGAAAATCTCCCGGCTCGACGACAGTGACCGCCGCCGGCTGGCGGAGCACGATGGCCATTCACTCGTCCAAGTCATCCCCTCGGGTCCCTTGATCGCCACGTCCGCCGCCGAGGAAATGCTGCTGATGGCCATCTATACCGCTCGAAGCGAACTGATCCTCACCACACCCTACTTCGTTCCCAATGAAGCGATGTTGACCGCCTTGACCGGCGCGGCCCATCGTGGGGTTCGGGTCACGCTGATCATTCCTGCTCGAGTCGACTCGGTTCTGGTGCGATTCGCCAGCCAGGCACACAAGGATGACTTGCTGGAGGCCGGTGTCGAGGTCAAGCTGTTTGATGGTGGTCTGCTGCATACCAAGTCCGTGACGGTCGATGGAAAGCTCAGTCTGTTCGGGTCCCTGAACCTCGACCCCCGAAGTCTGCGGCTGAACTTCGAGATCACTCTGGCCATCTACGATCCCAAGTTCACAACTCGGTTGCGGGCCTTGCAGCAATCGTATCTCGATGATTCCAGCAGCATGAACTTGAGCGAAGTGGAGCGTCGTTCGTTTTCCACCCGCTTCTCCTACAATATGGCCCGACTGCTCGCCCCCCTGCTTTAGAACTCGGGTACGCCAAAGATTTTCCCGCAATTTCGATGTTTGGGGAAAAAAAAGCTTGACCAATCCTTTTGGATCATTAATTTCGGGAGGGGCAAAGTGCGGGACGACGTTTCAGCAAGGGGATCACGATCATGCCCATCACCATTCACTGCGAGAGTTGTGGGGCCAGCTACCGTGTGGCCGACAAGGCGGCGGGCAAGCGGGCCAAGTGTGCCAAATGTGCCGCTGTTTTAACCGTGCCGAGCGAAGTCGACCCGCCCGAAGTTGACCCACGCGAAGTTGAGCGGCCGAAAAAAGTGGCCTTGGCCTCCGTTTCGGCCGGGAGGTCGTCGTCACCCACCGCGACTCGACCAGCTTCCACGGCCCGGCCGGCGGCGGTCGCCCCCGCATCCGCGCCCCCTTCGACAACTCCAGCCCCGTCTCCTCC
>JBJHCD010000913.1:0-2787 GCA_050485845.1 Pirellulaceae bacterium
ACCATGGGCTTGATCGCGAGATTGCCACGCGTGATCGTCGTTGCACTGGTTTTGGGGGCCCCGCTGGCTGGATCGGCACCCTCGGTGGCCGAAGACGCCAAGTCGAATCGTCGCGAGCCGGTGTTTCGGGTTTCGCGGGCCACCCCGGAGACCAACACCGAAGCGCGGGACGCCGCGAGACACCCCTTGGATCCCGCCCTCGAAATGGCCCAGCAGGCCCTGGAACGGATTCGAAGCGACATCCGCGATTACCGCTGCATTCTCGTCAAGCGGGAACGGATCAAGGGGGAACTGGGGGAACATGAATACATGTTCACCAAGGTGCGTAATCGACAATTCAAGGACGGCAAACAGATCGTTCCCTTCAGCGTCTACATGTACTTCCTCAAGCCGACTCACATGAAGGGGCGGGAAGTCATCTATGTCGAGGGCCAGAACAACGGGAAGCTCTGTGCTCACGAAGGGGGCACCAAGGGGAAGTTCCTCCCGACTGTCTGGTTGCAGCCCGACAGCATGCTCGCCATGCAGGGACAACTGTACCCGATCACCGACGTCGGAATCGAGAACTTGGTTCTCAAGTTGTTGGAGCGAGGTGAGCGGGAGCGGCAGTTCTCGGACGTCGAAGTATCGTTCAAAAAGGATGCTCGAGTCAACGACCGAGTCTGCACGGTCCTGGAAATTCGTCACCCGACCCGCCGCCCGGAATACGAGTTCTATTTCGCTCAGGTCTTCATCGACGATGAACTCGGGATTCCCATTCGCTACGTCGCCTTCGGTTGGCCGGAAGGGGGGAGTGCCGAACCTCCCGTGCTGGAGGAGTACACCTATTTGAAGCTGGAGATCAACGTCGGATTGACGGCGGCTGACTTCGACCCGAAGAATAAGGACTACAACTTCTAGTGAAGTACTAGTGAAGTACCGGCGAAGGAAGTAGGTTGTCTTGGTGGGGAGCAGCGATTCGGAGAGCGTTACCTTTCCGATCGCCGTTCCCTCCGTTTTTTGGGTCGCCATTCGAATTCGAGGAATCCCCGATGAAATCTTCCCTCTCCCAGGCGTTCAGCACGTTGCGAGCCGTCACGGTTGCGACTTGTCTCGCCGCCTTCCTGATCGTCGGTTGCGGACGGTCCGACACGGCGCCACCCGTTTCCGAAGAGGATGTCGAGGAATTGGAACTCGATTTTGATTCGGGAACCGACACCCCATTCGACGCTCCCGATGCCTCGGATGAGGCCGCTGACGACGACGATTACTCGAACGAAGCTCCTTGACGAAGCTCCTTCACAATGAATAATCTCCGCGCGGCTGCCGTCCAGTTTCAACACGCTCCGGGCGATAAGTCGGCCAATCTGGCAACCATCGAGTCGTTCGCTCGCCAAGCTGCCGCGCGGCAGGCCGAGCTGATCGTGTTTCCGGAGTGTTGCGTGACGGGGTACTGGCATCTCCGCAAGCTCGAGCGGTCGGCACTCGAGCAACTGGCGGAGCCGGTTCCGACGGGGCCGACCACCCAGCGGCTGTTGGAGCTGGCCGCCGAGCTGAAGATGACAATCGGTGCGGGGATCATTGAGTCCTCCGAGGACAAGCTGTACAACAGCTACGTCGTGGCGATGTCGGATGGTAGCTTTGCTTGCCATCGGAAGTTGCATGCATTTGTCAGCCCGCATCTGACTTGTGGCGACCAGTACACGGTCTTCGACACACCGCATGGTTGCCGCATGGCCGTGCTGATCTGTTACGACAATAACCTGATCGAAAATGCCAGGATCTGCGCGCTTCAAGGGGCGGAAGTCCTGCTGGCGCCCCACCAAACCGGCGGCTGCCTTTCCGGAAGTCCCCATGCAATGGGGCTCGTCTCGCGGGAAGCGTGGGATCGCCGGGAGGAGGATCCAGCCACGATCGCGTCGGAGATTTTGGGAGACAAGGGGCGCGGGTGGTTAATGCGCTGGCTCCCCGCTCGGGCTCACGACAACGGAATGTTCCTGGTCTTCAGTAACGGTGTTGGTCCCGACGACAATGAAGTTCGGACCGGAAACGCGATGATCCTGGATCCCTATGGCCGGATCGTCGCTGAATCGCGACGAGCTGCAGATGATCTGGTGATCGCCGATCTGGATGCGAGTCTCCGTGAGCGGTGCACGGGGGTCCGCTGGATTCGGGCTCGGCGTCCCGAACTGTACCAGCCACTGGTACAAGCCACCGGAGCTGAACAGGAAACTCGGGAGGTCCGGTTCGATTTTCTCTCTCCCGGCAGCTCGACCACCGATGGCCTCCAGCCATGAACGCTCGATTCACCCCCGGTGATGGTAACGGGGACCCGTCCGAGGAAGGTGCCACGACCGTCCATCTCCCCGTTCTGGCCACCGAGGTGATGGAGGGTCTGGAGCTTCAGCCGGGACAGACGGTCGTGGACGGAACGTTGGGAGGCGGCGGTCACACCAGCCTCTTTCTCGAGGCCGTTGGTCCGACCGGACTGGTGATCTCGCTCGACCGCGATCATGGGGCGGTCGCTCGGGCACAAACCCGCTTTGCCGACGTCGCCCATTTTCGGGCGATTCAGAGCAATTTCTGTGATCTGGCGGATGTTTTGGAAGAATTGGAGGTCCCCCGCGTCGATGCGATTTTGCTGGATCTGGGGCTCTCGAGCGATCAGCTTGCCGCGACCGACCGGGGATTCAGCTTCGATTCGGATGGTGAACTCGACTTGCGTTTCGATCAACAGCAAGGGGAGCCCGCCTGGCAAATCCTCCGGTACCTTCCGGAAAAGGAGTTGGCCGATGTGATCTACCAGTT
>JBJHCD010000914.1:0-2771 GCA_050485845.1 Pirellulaceae bacterium
CGCTCGTTGTCGTGGGCTGGTTTTTGTTTTTTTTTTCCTGTTGCGGTCCCGTTGGTTTTTTGGGGGGGGGGGGGCGGGCGGCGCCGGCGCGGCCGGCGCCGCCATGGCCGGTGTCCTTCCCTTCGCCGCCGTCGCCTTTCGAGGCAAGATTGAGAAAGGATTTGCCAAGGAACTCGAGCGGGCACTCCGCTGATCTCGAAATGTCGAACATCCATCGACCACCTTGCCGGCCGCGTTTTTAAGTATTCTGCCGCGTCCTGACCAAGCCGCCATGTTCGGTGCATGCTGCCATCCCCCGACCCAAACCGCCCGGCAGTTCGTTTCACGGGCACTGGCTGGAAAGAATCAGGGAGACGGTTCCGGACCTCGGATCTTCAATTCGCGTCCCTGAAGTTCATAGGTCCAGCCTCGCCGGCGAATCAAGTGGTCGAGCAGTTCGTCGAGTCGAGCGTCTTCGACCTCAATGGTCACTCGAGCCTGCAGCAATTCGGTGGCATCGGCGGGGAGGTCCAATTGCAGTTCCGTCTGCTGAACGATGGCCTGGAGGATCGCTTCCACTCGGTTGGTCGCTCGTAACGTGAATCGCAACTCGTCCCACGCTCTCTGGTCCCCTGCCCGCCCCGTCTCTCCCGCTCGACCAGGCCGCTCGGTTCGACCGATGCCGGCGGTTCCTCCGGAAACTTCCCCTCGCAGCATTCGCCCCGTCTCCGCGTGAGCGGTGGCGGACCCGCGAACGTGAACCTGGTTTCCCACACGCCGGAATTCCGCCTCGGGAAACATTTCTTGGAGTTGGCGAATCACCGCCACGTCTCGGCCTCCCAGCGGATAACGCCGCTCGAGTTCCAGCTCAGTCGGCAGGGGAACAATCCGCAGCGAGTTTGGGTCGGAAGACCGTTCAAACGTCAGCTCGAACCCGGCCAGCAGCAGCGTCATGCGGTGGCTCCAGGGAAGTGGAGGAAGTTGATTCTCCCACCACAGATCGTGTGGAATGGCTTCTAGATTCTCCACCGACCACGATGCCGACAGGGCCAATGACTTCACCAGCCCGCGAGGTTCGGCCAATCTCTCCCACCGAAGAGGCTCCCGGGCCCGAGCGGCTCGACCCTCTTCCCCTCCCCAGCGACGTACCTCTTCTCCTTTCAACTCGGCGGCCGTCAGAACTCGTCCCGCCACGCCCGGTGGTCCGATGTAAATCAAGCCGTCCCAGAATTGAACCTCCAGGTCCAGGGAATCCGCCAGCTGAAGCAACGTTTCTCGCAGGGACTGCCGAGCGGCCTCGAACCGAACCATCTGATCCGGGTCCACTCGGCGATCCAGAAACACCGCCAACTGCCAGCGATCCGTCAGACGCCCCGCCATGTGGCGCAGCGAAAGGTCGCTCCATCCAACCCCGACCACGGCATCCAATTGACGCTGGAAGGCGTCACCGGTCAGAAGGCCCGTCGAGCTGGTAGAGCTGGAGTCGCCACGGATCGGGCTGGTGGGGATTGTCAGAAGCAGGACAAGCCCCAGCAGGATTCGAGTCGCGCGTGACAGGTCGCAACACGAGCTGGGGTGAGTTTCCTGGTGACATGCCTTCGCGCGTTGGGTTTGGATCTTCACACATCGTTCCTCCAAGACGGCAGGAATTCTCCTATCCCTCCAACTTAACTGAAGTGCCGTGAATTTTCGCGTTCTGATCCCGGAACTCGGCGGCTTGGGCATTGTGACGGTCCGCGGCTCAAATTAGACTCGAAGGAACGATGAATCAACTTTCGGTATCTCCTGACCATTCCCGTCGCCTCCTGGAGGTGATGGGGGGCTTGGCTGAGGATGGTTGAGCGGAGGGAGATACTTAGCGACGGGATATCGCGACGGATCGTCTCACGGCAGACGCTTCCCGCAACTGGTACCCTACCCAGGTACCGGCCCAGGATGGGAATAGCCTTCATCGCGTGGAGGAGTTTTCGCGTGGCGCCCACTGACGGGCGGTCCGCGACCACGAACTCCGCGGCTGCCGACCTGCTTCCGGGGGGACAGCAAGGAAGGTCCATTAACAATCCCTACCAGTTTGGGGGCCCATCGCGTGAGCCACGTCGTTTCTGGTCTGCCGCGTCTAATCCACTTCTATCATCGTTTTCTTCGTGACGAAAACTCGGCTCGATTCATCCGTTCGGTCACGGACCATTACATGACCTCCACCTTGACTCGCTTGGCGACAGGGGGAGATCGGACGACGCGTCGAGCCGCGATTTTGGCTCTCGGCTTCGTCGGAACGTTCGAGTTGAATCCGCTGTTCGGACGAGCGTTGCTGGACCGCGACCGGGGTGTCCGTTTGATTGCGGAGAATTCGATCCGCGATATCTGGCGACGGGACGGGCTGGACATCCACCAAAAGCGTCTGGACCTGATCATTCGCTACAACGGATCGGGGCAATTTCTCCGGGCCGCTCGGGAGGCGACGGAGTTGATTTCCGAGTGTCCTTGGTATGCCGAGGCTTGGAATCAGCGAGCGATCGCCTATTTTCAGTTGGAGATGTTCGAGCAGTCAGCCAATGACTGCCAGCAGACACTCGACTTGAACCCCTACCACTTCGCCGCGATTGTGGGGATGGGACAGTGTTATTTGGAGATGCAGGACGGCCTGGGGGCGCTGGAGTGTTTTCGGCGGGGTTTGCGGATCCATCCCGATCTGGAGGCAGTCCGCATCCAAGTCGAGTACCTCGAACGCGCCCTCGAGGAGCGCTGACCCTCAAACGCTGAACACTGAAAACTCTATCGCCGATAGGTCT
>JBJHCD010000915.1:0-2770 GCA_050485845.1 Pirellulaceae bacterium
TAAGGAATGTCCGGCGTCAGACGGTTCGGATTGATACCGAGCTCGGCCGTTCCCATCGATTCGATGTCACGAACAGTGGTATTCAAATCGTGAAGAACGCGGGAGGGCCGCGCAGTGGTGACCCCCCAGAGGTATGGGAACAGGCCGACGAAAAGCTCGACACAGACACCTGGTACCCGGTGGAAATTCAATTGGCTCACAACAAAGGGGTATTCGTCGTGGGCGATTTGAAAGTCGAATCAGAAAGACCTTTGATCGGGCAACCACGGTCCGCTGCGACCTGGGTGATCGTCGGAGGAACATCCGGTATTCGGAATGTGTCGATCGAGCAGATTCCCTAATTGGCAAGAGAACTCGACGGTCATGGCGAATGTTTCCGATCACAAAGATGTCACTGACAGCCAGGATGGTGTCTTCAACTGGCATATACTGGTTGACAGAAGGTTCGAGGATCTTATATCTCTGCTGCGTTGACGCACTTTTCACGAATGAACGGAATGGACCACCATGAAGCGGTTTCTTGTTTTCGTGCTTGGCGTCGTTCCCTTGCTATCGGCCGTCCATGCTGTTGGACACGAGTCTCCAGCCGGCAGTCGTCCCAATGTCGTATTGATCTTGGCGGATGACCTAGGGTTCGGGGACATCAGTGCCTACCATTCCGATCAAGTCAACGCAAGGCATTCCGACCGTGATCGATGGAACCATCGTTCAACTGGCGTTTTGACCGGGAACGCGAACGGAAGTACGCACCATCGACAAAACCGCAGAACAGTAGCTCTCCCGCTCCGGCCGGAGCGGGTCGTCGCCCCTTGTCAGCGCCGGGGGGCGGATTGGCTACAGTACTTTCTCGTTCAGGCCAGGAAACACCTTGCCCACTTTGTTGAGCAGGTAGTCGCCGTACGTTCCCTGAAAGATATGCACGCTGGATTGGTCCCAGCGGCTGCCAAAATCGTCGGGAGCCGTTTCGCCCGAGGGAAGTTCGATCGGCCGCACATCGGAGAAAAAGTTGGGATCGAAGAAGAAGGGGAAGGACATGCGATGGCGTGCGGAGAGATTGCGGACCCGGTGGGGCGTTGAGCGATAGACACCACGCGTCATGCGGTCGAGCATATCGCCAAGATTGCAAACGAACGAGTTTGCCAGCGGCGGCGCCGGCACCCAGGTTGATCGGGACTTGACCTCCAATCCGCCGACATCGTCTTGAAGCAGGATGGTCAGCAGCCCGTAGTCGGTGTGTTCGCCGACGCCCCACAATTCGGGCGACGGCGGCGGATAGTTGAAAATCCGAAACAGCGTGAGCGGGTCGCGCGTGCCGTGGTCCTCAAAGTAACTTTCGTCGAGTCCCAGCCCCACGGCGATACCGCTGAGCAGCCGATGCCCCAACTCGGTAAGCGCCGCCATGTATTCCAACACCGTCGCGCGAAGCTCAGCGGGAGTGTCGGGAAAAAGATTCGGGCCATGTAGAGGCGTGCCCGCTTGCACGAGCGGGTCTTCCGCTGGAAGTTCCTGGCCGAAGTACAACCCCTCTTTCTGATCGGGCCGGCCAGAGGTTAGTTCGTCTCCGACACGAAAGTACCCGCGCCACGCCTTGCCGCCGCGACTCATCTCAATCCGCATCTTCTCCGCAACCGGGCGATCGAAGAACTCGCGGGCCAGCGTTTGCAGTCGTTGCTGCAATCCCTCATCGACACCATGGCCGACAACATAAAAGAATCCACTCCGCCGGCATGCCGTATCGATCATGGCGGCCGTCCGCCGCTCGGCAAGGCCCTTGGTCGTCAGGGACGATACGTCAATGATCGGGAGCGAGGAAAAGTCGTTACTCATATTCTGGTTAAGCTACCGCATGATGGCCTCGCTTCCCAGGTGCCGAGGTAACATGGGGCGCGATCGCCACCCCCCACTTCGCGAGCTTGTGCTGGCCAACCCCGAATCATCGGCCGGGCAACTTCAAGACCCAAAACTCGGCCCGGACCCAGGCCCATCCGGGTTTATGAGATGCGGGCAAACCCCAGGGGGGGCTCTTTCGGCAGCCTCCTCGGTTGCAGTCTACACACTGTAATACTACACTCTGTAGCAGTTCGCGCGGGGCATCCCGGAGGACGGACATTGGCGACGTTGGCGAGCCACTCGCTGGAAGCCAAAGGGGTCGTCGCCGCTGAGTTAGAACGCAGCAAGCAGCTACTCCGCCAGCACGAACCGACCGCTGGGCGCCGCAGGCCGGGGGAGATTTTGCGATTCGCGATCTCTTCAATGGACACACAACACCTCGTGACTTTCTTATTCTCATGACACACAATTTTCCGCGAATTGCTTGGGCAGTAGGCTTGGCGTGCTGCTTTTCGGTGCTGACTGCCCAAGCGGATGCCCAGGACGTGGTCGAGTTTGTCAGTGGCTCCAAGTTGGAGGGCAAGGTCACGGCCATTCGCAAGGACGACAAAGAGTTTGATTTCTCGGCCAAGATCAACAACCGCGTGACAAGTCGCACGTATCCATTCGACCGCGTGCATGCGGTGACGATCAATGGCCAACGGCACGTTCTCACGCCCCTCCCCTCCACACAGGCGCCCAAAAAAGCGCCCCCGAAGGGGGCGGCCACGGAAGGCAGCCCTCATTCCGCCGTGGCGCGGTCCCCGGCAGAGATCAACCGGATCATCGAACAAGCGGGCCAGTCGCCTCCGGAGTGGTACGATTCAGTCGCCCTCGAATATCCCGACACGCTCGACCTTCAATGGCCGCTGAAGCCCCCGGGGGAGGCATGGAACAACCA
>JBJHCD010000916.1:0-2761 GCA_050485845.1 Pirellulaceae bacterium
AACGCTGCAGGGCTGGGAAGCCATGGAGATGCGGGGGTGGGCATGCAGCAACTTATCGAGCAGCGTGGTGCCCGAGCGATAAAGGCCGGTCAAGAAGAGTGAATTGCAGCCCATGCGTCAAATTCCTGGATGGTGTTTATGGCACCGGCGGTGATTTACTGGCTGGCCCGTCGAAAGAACGAGTGTATTTCGTCGATGACTCGCTGCTGGTCGTCTGGTCGGATCTCGTGATAAAAGGGGAGTCGCAACAGTCGGCCACTCAAGTCTTCCGTCACCGGAAGCATTCCGTGCCGATATCCCCAACGCCCCCCCATGCGGGAAAGATGGAGGGGAATGTAGTGAAAGACAGCCTGAATCCGGCACTGACGGAGGTAATCGAGCAGTTGATTACGCTTCTTTTCCGAGTTCAGCAAAATATAGCACATGTGGAAGTTGGATTGCCGGTCGGCGGGAATGGTGGGTAGCCGCAAAATCCCAGCATCCTGCAGATCCGACAGCCCTTGCCGGTAAATCCGGTCGATCTGTTGCCTCCGCTGCGTGATGCTTTCCATCTGCTCCAGTTGAGCGTACAGAAACGCGCAGACGATTTCACTGGGAACGTGGGATGAACCGACATCGACCCAGGTGTATTTGTCCACCATCCCCCGAATGAACTGCTTGCGGTTGGTCCCTTTGTCGCGAATGATCTCGGCCCGTTCAATTAAAGCCGGGTCGTTGATGCAAAGTGCTCCCCCCTCGCCGCAGATATAGTTCTTGGTCTCATGAAAGCTGAAGGTGGCCAGATCCGCGAGACTTCCCAGCGGCTTCCCCCGATAAGCCGCGTTCACGCCTTGAGCGGCATCTTCCACGACGCGGAGTCCGCGGCGACTCGCGATGTCGAGGATGGATTCCATTTCGCAGGCCACGCCGGCGTAGTGGACGGGAAAAATCGCCCGCGTCTTCTCGCCACAGGCCTCTTCCACTTGGCGTTCATCCAGATTCAAGGTATCGGGACGAATATCGACGAACCGAGGTCGGGCCCCGCAGCGAACGACCGCATTGGCGGTGGAAACGAAGGTGAAGGAGGGCATGATCACCTCATCCCCAGGCTGCAAATCGCATAGCTGGGCCGCCATTTCCAGGGCGGCCGTGCAGGAAGGGGTCATCAGCACCTTGGCGATTCCGAACCGCTGCTCGAAAAACTCGCTGCAGAGCTGAGTGAAGTGGCCGTCACCGCCGATATTGCCGTAGGTGACCGATTGGGCAATATAGTAGAGTTCCTTGCCGGCAATGAACGGTTTATTGAACGGAATTCGGTCGGGCTGGGGCACCACTTCGTTCATGTTCGCCGGTCCGATCTCGATTCAAGTAGATGAAGCTCTTTCCCAACCGTCCACCGTAATTCCCAGCGGAAATTTTCACCAGCCCCGGAGTTGTCGAGCAGGCATCGATGGCACGATAGGTCGCCTCGGCCACTTTTTCCAGGCTAACCCCGTTAATGATGATTTCCATGATCGAACGCACATTCGGCGGGACCTGGGAGGCGGTGCCGAGTTGTTCGCGGAGTTCGGGACAATGGGTCTCATACGTGCTGGCAAATAGGAACTTGTATCTGCTCCCCGCCTTGGAAGCACTGGCGGCAACTCCGCCGGGGAAGGTGGTGATCACTCCAGGGGCCTGGTCCACGGCCTCCGCCGCTCGGACCGCTCCCTCCAAGGCCGCGTCTTCGGTTGCACCGAGAAACCAGAGATTGCCTCCCATGATGCCATCCTGATATCCGAACCGCCGATCGATCAGGAAGTGTCCTCCCATCGTCGGAATCTTCCACATCTTCCGGCCGTATTGCTCGACTCGCCGCTCGTATCCGTCGCCGAAGTAGGCGATCTTTCGGCCGAGCTTGAAATAGGAGTCGGTATCGAGCAGGTTGAAGCAGGTGGTGGTGGGACACGTCAGGATGTTCTGACTGAGGCGAACGAGGAGGGCTTTTTCCAAGGCCTGCAGGCGGTCCTTGCGAAACCGGGGGACATGAAATTGCAGGATGACTCCGGGGCGACCATCCGGCGTTTCCCACTGGGGATCGTCCTGGCCGGGGCCGACAAACCGCTCGATCCCCGCTTCGCAGTCGCACATGATGGTACTGGAGGCGTTTCCCGTTGCCGCGTGGGCCGCGTGCTGTAGCCACCGCCGGTCCCGAGCCGTTACCAGCACGCGAGCGAAAATGCTCCGAAAGGCCTCGGCGTAAGTCTCTTCGATTGCCGCCCTCTGGATTTCCATCATCGCGAACAAACCTCCCTCCCAGGTCCGCGGTTCAGCCTGCCGCTCGCCCGCGCCCCGCATAGACGGCCGCTTCAGTTACTACTTTGTCCATCGAGATGTCATGTGGCTGCATCGGAATCTCGGGAAACATCTGACACTCGAACGCCAAGGCGACCAGCGGCGTGGTGGGCCGAGCGTGCTCGAGCAGTTTGTCGTAGTACCCCTTGCCATGACCGGTGCGGCCTCCTTGGCGGTCGAAAGCGACACCGGGGACCATGATCAGATCGAGCTGCGAGACGTCGACTTTCTTTTCGGGTAGTCCGCGCAAATCCTCGCGGGGCTCGAGAATCTTGTACATCCCCACCGACAGCTCGGAGGGGTCGGTGAGATGGAACAATTCCAATTCCCCATCGACGCAGTAGGGAACCACGATTCGCTTGCCGGATTGGAGTGCGTCGGGGAGGGCATGCCGCGTTCTCACTTCAGCCCGCACATCGAGGTAGAACATCACCGTGCCGGCCGAGGC
>JBJHCD010000917.1:0-2760 GCA_050485845.1 Pirellulaceae bacterium
CTCTAGGACTCCTTCCGCGCGAGGAGATGGCCTTGAATGATCAGCTCTCCGAGCTGATCCCATTGGAACGTCTTCCTTGAGAAGGATTTTCAAGATGTCCCCCTAGCAGCTAACAAGTCATTAAGCCGCCGGGGGGTAAGCCCCGGGGGCGGGGAGAGACTAGAAGCTGTCACCTCTCACATAATCCGAAAATGCGCAACCTCAAAATGCGCGAGCGAAGGGTGTCCCGGGTAACCGCCTTTTACTGGGTCAGAAACCCGTAGGGTCTCTTCGGCTCTCAATTAATTCGGCATCTGGCAACTGACGCCTCCGGCGGCGGGGACGTAGCAGTTCCGCGTATAGTCCATCACCATGCGGTGGGCACTGAATCGCCATGCGAGCGTACTGATGGAGTTCATCATCATCTTGATCCACTGGCGAGGGAGTCCATCCACGTCACGGTCGTAGTAAGTCGGGATCACTTGGTTTTCCAATGCCTCGTAGAGGCTGAGAGCATCCCGCTCGTCGGTGATTGCATCGGAGACATGACTGGCCCCCTTGCCGATGGCGAAGCCGTTCGCGCCGTCAAAGGCCTCCGCCCACCAACCGTCGAGCACCGACAGGTTGAGCCCTCCATTGAGGACAACTTTCTGTCCACTCGTTCCCGAGGCTTCCAGCGGGCGGCGAGGATTGTTCAGCCAGACGTCTACTCCCTGGATCAGGTGGCGGCAGACATTGATTTCATAGTCTTCGATAAAGACGAAACGGTCTCGGAATCGCTCGTCATGTCGCAGATTGGCGATCGTCTGGATCAGCTGCTTGCCCGGCTCATCCTTGGGATGGGCCTTTCCGGCGAAGATGATCTGCACGGGGCGTTCGGGATTGTTGACCAAGGCCGCGAGTCGGTCCGGGTCGGTCAGCAGCAGACTGGCCCGCTTGTAGGTGGCGAATCGGCGGCCGAACCCAATGGTCAGACTGTTCGGATCGAGCACGTTCCGCGCAGTCTCGATCACCTCGTCGGATTCACCTCGACGACGACACTGCCGGCTGACTCGTCGGCGGACAAAAGCCAAGAGAAGTGTCTTGAGGGTATTGTGCGTTTCCCAGAGTTCTCCGGGATCGACGGTATGAATCGCCTGCCAAACCTCGGCCTCGCCCATGCGTTGGAACCAGCCATGCGTGAAGTGCCGGTCGTACAGTTGACGCATTTGCCAAGCGAGCCAGCTGGGGACATGCACGCCGTTGGTGATGTGTCCGATCGGAATTTCCTCTTCACTGCGCCAGGGCCAGAGGTGGGCCCACATGCGGCGGGAAATGTGGCCGTGAAGATAGCTGACCGCGTTCGCTCGGCGCGACATCTTCAGCCCGATCACGGTCATGCAGAAGGACTCGCTGTCATTCTGCGGTTCAACTCGTCCCAATCCCATCAGTTGCTGATAGGAAATCCCCAGGGCGTCCCGCAACGGACCGAGATGTTCTTCCACCAATCCGCCGTCGAAGCGGTCGTGCCCGGCCGGAACGGGAGTATGCGTGGTGAAGACGGTTTGGCGAGCCACCAATCGCATCGCGTCGTCAAAAGTGACGCCGTCGTCCTGCATCCGTTCCCGGACCGCCTCGAGGGTGGCGAAGGCACTATGTCCTTCGTTCAGGTGATAGACGCCGGGCGAAATGCCCAGGGCCCGCAGCGCTCGGACTCCTCCCACGCCCAAAAGGAGTTCCTGGCGGATCCGAGTTCGTTCGTCGCCACCATAGAGGCGGCTGGTCAGTTCCCGATCCTGGGCCGTGTTTCCTTCCACGTTGGAATCCAGCAAGTAGAGCTTGACTCGCCCCACATGCAGCATCCAGACCTTCGCGAATAGTTCGCCGCTTCGCGTCTCGATCCGAATCATGATCGGCTCCCCCGAAGGAGAGAGAGCGGGCGAGATCGGAAGGTTCTCGACCTTGGTGTCGATGTATTCTTCCTGCTGGTATCCCTCTTGGTCGAGATGCTGTTTGAAGTAACCCTGGTCGTAGAACAGCCCGATCCCCACGAGGGGAACTCCCAGTCCGCTGGCACTCTTTACATGGTCACCCGAAAGGACGCCGAGACCACCGGAGTAAATGGGGATCGATTCATGCAGTCCGAACTCGGCCGAAAAATAGGCAACGGGCTTGGCTCCCAGTACACCTGCCTCCGTCGAGGCCCAAGTGTTCTTGGCCGAGACATACTCTCGCAAGCGACGGTAGGCGTAATTGATGCGGCTGAACAGCACCATCTCGGTTGCCCGGACGGCCAATCGTTCCGGGGTAAACTCCTTCAGCAGGGCGATGGGGTTGTGATCCAGCTGTCGCCAACGGATCGGGTCGAGGTCCCGGAATAGGTTGATCACCTCCGGGTGCCAGGTCCACCACAAGTTGTTGGCCAATTCCTGGCATTTTTCGTATGTCGCTTGCGCGGATAGTTCATCGCCCGTGACCGTGACGTCCTTCGCCATCATCGTGTCGGTTGGTGACATCGGATCTCCCTTTTTCCAAAGATGACTAAAGTCTCCTGGAGCCCCCGCTGATTTGCCAAGATTGCCGACAGGAATGGGGGCGACCAGCGAACGATCGGTCGTGAAAAGCAGTTTCAGGCACGTTTAACCGGACGGATTATAGCGGTTGGAAAGGGGCTGGTCGACCTAGGGCGACATTTGGAGGCGGCCGGCAAACATTCCACAACCCCATCCGTCAGCCAATGGCGAAGTCCGGTCCGTCCGGTTCGCAGTAAGGGAACGGCCCGTTCCATTGCATGGCCTGAAC
>JBJHCD010000918.1:0-2756 GCA_050485845.1 Pirellulaceae bacterium
TCGTCAGGCGTAGGGGAAAGATCGAGTTTCAATACGACCATCTTCACCGTCTGACCCGAGTGACTCAGCAAAGCCAGAGTTGTTACCGGCCGAATTGTGATCGCATTCTTGGCCGAATTATGACTGTAGAGATTTGGGGCTGTTTTGTGGGGTGTTGGCCGAATTATGGTCGTGCTTTTGCCAGCGAGCGAGCCTTCCCCTCGCCCTTGATTCAACCGAGTCCCCCTTCAGTCAATCCCGCGCGTCCGTTCGCCGCCTTCAACCCAACGTGCAATGATCGCAATTCGCCACTCGCAAATTGCCACCGGCGCAGCCCGCGCATCTCGGCCCAGCTCAGGACAGGAGGGGACCGCGGATGAACGCTGACGGACACTAATAGGCCCGCATTGACCGTGTGCCACGGACGAGGCGGTCCCTTTCACCCACCCATCACCGACCAGCCGTGGACTGGTCCTGGCAACATGCCTGACCAATTCCTTCTGATCAGTGTTCGTCAGTGTTCATTCGCGGTTCCCCACCGGTGGTCAACCGCTTCCAGGACGCTCAGCCACTACAAACTGGGCCGAATCGGTTGACATGCCACCCACGTACGAACGGATCGAGGGCCGAACAACCTGTTGTCACGCCCCCGGGTGAGTGAGAGAAAGTGGCTCTGGATTTTGCGGTGGTGTCATGGGCAGGCCGCACGCTGGGGCCGGGAAAAATAATCGCAGAGGCGCGGAGGCACAGAGGAATACGGCGATACGGCAACCATCGGGAATCGGCCCCCTGCGTCTCTGCACTACACAACCTCATCCCCTCAGCATCCCGCTCGACGGGGCCCGTCCCCGTTGAGCGGAGTCGACTAATCAGCTACCACTAAAGGCAAACGTCCGGCGGCCGAGTCCTCCAAGGCCGCCTTCAAAGGGGCCCCACCGCTCGCCGGCGAACCAACGTTCCCTCAGCGGGCCACGACATCCCGGCTTCCGTCGGTTTCTCCTCGGGAGGGTTCGGACTGGCCCGCCACGGAAGAATTCTCCTCGGCAAACGCCCGACCGACAAACTGCTCAATCGCGTCCTGGCTCTGAGCACCCGTGAGCTGAACTCGCTTGGTCCCCGATTCCGTCTTGTAGTACATGATCAGCTGGGGAATCGAATTGCCTCGCATCAATTTTCTCGAGAGTTCTCGAGACTGGTCGACGTCGACGATCGTGACGCTGACGTCCTTGAAGATCCCTCGATTCCCCGCCGCCGGAAGGCTGGACATCTTCATCGTGCGACATCCGGGACACCAATCGGCTCCCACCAGGATGACCAGGGGCCGGCCCGTCTCCTGAAATGTCTGGTACGCCTCTCCATAGGGTTGGGTACTGTAGGCGTTGTTCGTGCCGGCGAGCAGCGTGATGAGCAAAGCGAAAGTTGTCATTTCCCGAAGTTCCTGTTCAACAAACAATCCATGAGGTTCGTCAGGTCAAGCCTCGGCCGGCATCCAATGGCGATTCAAACTACCCGGCCGCACTATTTTGCTTGCCCCCTACGAATTACCAAAGGTTGCCATGGTAGCCGCGAGCGAGGTCGCGCCAAGTACTGAACGAGAGGAACTTTTTTCCGTCAGAAGTGGCACTCGACCCGAACAGCTCATTCCGATTCGGCACCGACGATTCTCCTAAACCTTGAACTAAGAAAGCCTTGAGGAGGAGCGAAGCCGGTCCCGGGCCAGTTCGCAGTAGGAGGGAGAACAGTCGATTCCGATAAAATGTCGACCTTCCCGAGCGGCCACGACCGCCGTGGTGCCACTTCCCAAGAAGGGATCGAGGACGACCCCCTCCGGCGGGCATGAGGCGAACAGGCAGGTTGTGACAAGCGATTCGGGAAAGACGGCAAAATGGGCCCCTCGGAACTTGGAGAGGGGAATCGACCAGACAGTCCGCTTGTTGCGCCCCTTGGGATGAAACGCCTGATCCCAGCGGCCGTCATGCAGGTTGGAGTTCTGGCCGTTTTTTCCTTGTTCCGGCGTTCCACCCCGCTGGTGAAAATGTCTTCGTCCCCCGCGCATCTTGCTGGCCGAAGTGAAGGTCACATGCGGTTCCCGGATGGCGTCGGCGTTGTAGTAGTACGACTTGTCCTGAGTCAGGAGAAACACGTACTCGTGATCCGTGGTGGGCCGATTCTTGACCGCGCTCGGCATTGCGTTCGGCTTATGCCAGATGACGTCGCTCCGCAGAATCCAACCCTCCTCCTGCAGGGCGATCACGGTTCGCCAGGGGATACCCAATTGAGCCCCTTGGTGGTACTTGTCTCCCAAGACCAGCCAGAGCGATCCGCTCCGCTTGAGAACTCGACTCACTTCCTGCAGGATCGATTGGAGTCGAGTGATATATTCCGCGGGAGTCGGCTCCTGACCTAGTTGAGTGGAGGAACCGTAATCTCGCTGCTGGTAGTAGGGGGGACTGGTGATGACGCAGTCGACGGAGTTCTCGGGAATCTGCTTCAAGACCGTGGCGGCATCGCCGCAATGCACTTGGTCCAGCCAAGAGGAGATTTTTGCGTCCTCGGCGTCTTCGGCGTCGGGAACATCGGCGGGTGACGGGCCGGCCGCGGAAGGTTCGCTCGATGGGGGCTGCTCGTGAACGAGTGAAGAATCGATTCGCGACGATCTGTCTTCGGGAGTTCTTCGCGAGGAATCCATCTCCGACACCCCAACGCTCCTTGAGTGATCTCGAGGATTTTCCGGAATTACATGGAATCGACGACTTCGATGCCGAGAAGCTCCAGAC
>JBJHCD010000919.1:0-2750 GCA_050485845.1 Pirellulaceae bacterium
CAGTTATTCTGGTATCGGACCACAAGCGCGCCGATCAAGGAGGGAACGGAATACATTGCCAACCCATTCGACGACCATGATCCCGACGCCGCCTACATCACGATTGCCCCAGCGCATCTCCGACAGTCTTTTTGGACGAAGATCGCTCGACCCGTTTCCGGACTGATGTATCACGGATGGGCCTCACTGGTCCCGACGGACGGCACGAGTGCTTACAAGTACACGCAGCCCGACACGCAAACCGAGTTCCGTCGCTTGCATCGGGAAGTGCTTGAACCGCTGGGCCCGATGCTCCTCGATATTCCTGAAGGACATTTCGAAGTTGCCTATTTGAATAGCTTTACCGCGCAGATGTTCGCTCGGCGAGGCAGCTATGGCTACTCCCATTTCATGCCACCGCATCGGGTCGTCTGACCGTGACGCTCGACCTTGCATCGAACGACACGCCCGGCGTCTGGAACATCCGAGCGCGAGAGTTGGTCACGGGACGGATGGCCACGCGGTTCATGCGAGTTATGGAGTAGTGCTCCGGTCTTGCCCGCGATCTGGTAGAATCGAACCGTTGTATTGGTCATCGGGCCTCGGGTCGAGTACTTCCTCGTGTGACTGGGCCGTACCCCAAAGGTTTGCGAATGGTTTGCCAGGATTTCGGCACTCGCATAGTCCCGCTTCGTTTCCCAGGCCTTCACGCGGCTTGGCTGGGAACGCTCTGGCTGCTGGTTGCGTCCGCCGCCGCGGCCGGTGAGATCGACTTTCAGCGAGACGTGCGCCCCATCCTGGCCAACAACTGCTTTCCCTGTCATGGCTTCGATTCCGCATCCCGCCAGTCCGGCTTGCGATTGGACACACCCTCCGGTGCCACTTCGGAAGCCGACTCGGGACAACCTGCCGTGGTTCCGCTTCAGCCGGAACAGAGCGAGTTGCTGCTTCGTGTCACCAGCTCGGATCCGGGGCACCGCATGCCTCCGCCCGAGTCGGGCAAGAGCTTGACAGAGCAAGAAGTCGCCCTGCTGAGGGAGTGGATTACGGACGGAGCCGAGTACACTGCTCATTGGGCCTTTCAACCTCCACGGCCAGCCGCGCTTCCTGAAGTCCAGCAGAGCGAGCAAACTCGGAACTGGATCGATCACTTCGTCCTCGCCCCATTGGAACCGCGGGGTTGGGAAATGGCTTCTCAGGCCGATCCCGAGACGCTTCTTCGCCGTCTGTCGCTGGACTTGACGGGGCTCCCACCCACGCTGGAGGAATTGGACGACTTCTTGGAACGATCCGCTCATGATGGAGAGCGTGCCTACACCGAGGAGGTCGAGCGGCTTTTGAGTTCGCCCCGGTTTGGCGAGCGGATGGCCAGTCACTGGCTGGACCTGGCCCGGTACGCCGACACGCATGGCTATTTTGGCGACAAACCCCGCCCTATCTGGCCTTGGCGGGATTGGGTCATTCAGGCGTTCAACGCGAACATGCCGTTCGATCAGTTCACCGTGGAACAGTTGGCGGGAGACTTACTGCCTGAACCGACAATGGAGCAGCGGATTGCCACCGGATTCCACCGCAATGCCATGGCCAATAACGAGACGGGTATCATTGACGAGGAGTTTCGAGTCGAAGCCGTGGCGGACCGAGTTGAAACGACCGGAGCCACTTGGCTCGGCTTGACCGTCGGTTGTGCCCAATGCCACGATCACAAATTTGATCCCATCTCGCAGCGCGAGTATTTTCAGCTTTTCGCATTCTTCAATCAGAGTGTGGAAGGGGGACTGATTACGCGCGACGACCCGCCACCCACGCTCGAGGTCCCGACGCGAAGCCAGGAGCAGGAACTGGAGCATCTGGTCGCCGAGCGGATTCGGGCCGAAGAACAGTTCCAGCAGGCCAGCCAATCGCTTGAAGCCGAACTGGCTGCCTGGATGTCTGACATTCACGGCAGTGTGGTTCCCCTACCCAGCAATCCCATTGCGGAATACTCGTTCGAATCCCATGAAAAGACGGAGATCGTGGAGAACCGGGCAGACATCGGTGATTCGGATCGACACCCAACTCGGGAATCGTCGGAACAACCCCAGTTGGAATCTCACGTGGTGGGGACCGGCCTGCCACGGGTACGCGGCATCCGCGGCGAGGCGGGCCAGTTTGACGCCACGCAGCATGTCGAAATCCGCTCACCATTCGACCCCGATCTCCCCTGGACGGCGGCGATCTGGATTCACCCCTCCAGTTCACTAGGCTGCATCTGGTCCAAGATTCAGCCGACTGGTGACCGGCGTGGAATCGAGCTGATCTGGCAAAAGGGAAGGTTACAGCTCAACCTGGTCCACCGCTGGGGATCGAGCGAACTTCGGGCCGTCACGCGGGAGCCGTTACCGTCGGGCCGCTGGCATCATCTGCTCGTCCAATATGATGGCTCTCGGAAGGCTTCCGGTTTGCAGATGATCATCAACGGGGAGCCAATGCCGCTGACAATGGAGCGGGACCGGTTGGACGGGACGCTCGCCAACGATCAGCCGCTGCGGATCGGCCGCCGCGACTCGGGTTTGGGATTCCATGGACTGCTGGATGAGTTTTGCCTGATGCCAGAGGCTGTTGATACCGAGTTGGCATTGGGGTGGAGCGACAACCAACGGATTTCAGGTATTCTGGCTCGGTCCCCCGATGACCGAACTTCCGATGAACTCGCGCTGCTACGCGACACGTTTATTGCCCGCCACGGGAGTGACGAGCTTCGGGAAGCGAACCGGAAGATGCAGGGAGCG
>JBJHCD010000920.1:0-2750 GCA_050485845.1 Pirellulaceae bacterium
GGGTTGGGGAGGGCGTGTATTTACCTCGAACTCTTCTACCTCTGTCCCTGTCAACGGTTGTCAACCACTCGGTGGCGACTCGGATCCCAGTATGCCCTTCTCTTCCGTGGCGAGTTTCCAGAAGTTCCGCGATACGGATGTCGCGGTGGCTACCGCTCGGCGAAGGAACTCGCCCATGGGATCGCAAGGCGTCCGTGAGTTTAAGGCATCTCGAAAAAGGAGAATCGCGTTGAGAGCGACCGCGAACATGCTGACTGGATGCCTCATTCTGGGGCTCGTATTGTTACCCCCGGCACGTGCCGAGGCGGGGCCGCAGGATGTGGCTCTGGCCATGGTCACGACCGGAAACGTTCTGGCTCAAACGTCGGGAACGTCTTCACCTTCCGCCAAGCCTTCGGCCAAGGACCTGCTTTATCAGGCCCGAGTTGCCATGAAGGACGGAAAGTATGACGAGGCCGAGCGTTTGATCGGCCAAGCGGAGAAGGCTCATGGACCGGCCGATCCGTTGGTGGGACGTTTTGAGGATTCACCGGAGAAAGCTCGCCGAGCATTGGCGGCTTTACGAGAAGGAACTGGGGCGGACCCAGCTTCTCGAACTCCCTCGCCACTTGCGTCCGGAGGGGGACAAGGAGCGGCTCCCAGCCGATACTCCAGTACCCCAGACAAACCGGAATCGGGTACTCCCCCGGCCCGGGCAGCTCAACAAGGCACCGCCAAGGGGCGGGCTTTCGAGTTGTTGCTGGGGGCTCGGCAAAGCCTTGCCCAGGGGAAGCCACAGGAGGCAACCGAAAACATCAACCGCGTGAAGCAGATGCAGTTGAGCTTTGCCCCTCAGGAGGATTCTCCCGAGCGGGTGGAAGCGTTGCTGAAGCAGTACCAGCGGTACGCTCCCGGGCCGCGGCCTGGGGAAGACACGGCCACGTTTCAGCGGCAGTTCGTTCAGTTCCTCCTGGATCAGTCCGAACAGTTGTTGATTTATGGTGATTTGGAAACCGCCCAACGGACGGCCATGCGAGCCCAGCAAGTTCCCGTGCAGTTCGGCGAACAAGAGCGGTCGCCGGAGAAGGTGTTGCGAGCAATCGCTCAGCTTCGCAAGCAGGCCGAGTCGGGAGAGGCGGTTGCCGGAGTTGCTGGAAGTGAACTTCCTCAGCGGCTTCCCGCTCCCTTGCCCGCTGACGAAGGGGCCCGTCAGGATCAGGTCCGACGCCTGCTGGCCCAGTCGGGAATGGAACTGGATCGAGGTAATCTGAATCGAGCCCGTTCGTTGGCTGAGGAGGCTCGCGAACTGGACGTGGCGCTAAACCCCAGCGAGACGCAGCCCTGGCAGCTGTTGATGGAGATCGAGCGGTTGGAGCGTCGTCGCGGGAGCGGCGAGGTGGCTCAAGCGAGCTATGACGCACCGGGTACCGCCGACGCTCCGTCGAGTGACAACTTCCCCGTTCAACGGGGCGTGTACGACCCTCGTCAGGATTCGTCCCGAGTCGTTGCCGCTCGTTCCCTGCAGGATGGTGGCAATGGGGACGGTGAACAGCTTTTCGAGCGAGGTCTCCGAGCACTGGAAGCCCAGGACCGGGAAGAGGCCCTTCGTTGGTTCCGCATGGCCTGGCAACAGGAAAGCGAGTTGGATCCCGAGACGCGGCAGAAGCTCAAAGACAAACTGACGTTGCTGGGTGGTTCCACTTCCACCGGGCGACCCGAGGGCAACTCCGGTTCTCCCTTGGAAGAGATTGCGACTCGGCAACAAGTTGTTCAGCAGCAGCTTCAGCGGGATGTCTCCAATGAGCAGCAAGCGGCTCGGCAGCAGAGCCAGACGGATCCCAAGGGGGCATTGAATCGACTTCAGCGATTGCGGGATCGAGTGAACAATGCCGAAGTGGATGCAGCCGCCAAGAAACATTACCTCACCTTGGTGGATCGGAGCGTTCGCGAACTGGAAGGATACATCGAGCAGTATCGGTCGGACATCGAGCTGGAAGAGCGGAATCAGCGGGTCGTGGCGGACTTTGAGCGAGATCAGGAAATGCTGATCAAGACGCAGGATCAGTTGGCGGACATGGTCAACCGATTCAACACGCTCATGGAGGAACGTCGCTACGAGGATGCCGAGATCATTGCCAAGCAGGCTCGCGAGATTGCTCCCGATGAACCCGTGGTGCAGAACCTGGTTTGGAAGAGTCGGTTCGCTCGCCGCGTGATGGCCGACATGGCGATCAAGGAAGCCAAGGAAGCCGGATTCGTCAACGCCATGCTGTCGGTGGAGGAGGCCTCCACCCCCTACGACGACCGCGAACCGCTCGTGTTCGGTGACCGGAAAGCCTGGCAGGATCTGTCCAATCGACGGCTCAGGATGCTCGAACGAGAAACTCGCCGTCGTTCCCCCGAAGAGATTGAGATTCAGCGAAATCTGCAGACCAAGGTTTCGGTCAGTTTCCGCGATGTTCCCTTGCAGGACGTCCTGAAGACGCTGGCTGACCTGGCGGACGTTCCCCTGTTCATCGATCCCCAGGGCTTGGCCGTTGAGGCTGTCACTTCGGATCAACCGGTGACGTTGGAGCTTTCTCGAGAGATTCCGCTGAAGAGTGCCTTGATGCTGATTCTTCAACCGCTTCGCCTCGGTTATGTCGTGGAGAACGACGTGCTCAAGATTACCAGCGAAGGGGCTCGAAGCAGCAAGGTCTACGCGGTCGTTTACAACGTCGCCGACCTGGTCATTCCGATTCCGAACTTTGTGCCCGGTTACAACATTGGAC
>JBJHCD010000921.1:0-2742 GCA_050485845.1 Pirellulaceae bacterium
ACCGTGTCACTGGACTACTTGAGCGAGCGCGGGCCGGCGACGGGAACGAGGTTCGAATATGGACGCCCGGACGCGTTCGGCTTCTCCACGCCCGTCGAAGGAATGCTGGACGCATGGGGAATCAAAGATGGAGGATTTGATAATCTTGGTTTGGGGAGGCGGCGTCTGGAGCCCGAGCAAGAGTACCGTGGCCGCGTTCTCTTGCGGCATCGTCAACAATTGCCGAACGAGTTGCAGGTGACAGCCGAGGTTGGACTGATCAGCGATCGGAATTTTCTCGAGCAGTACTTTGAGCAAGAGTGGGATCGAGAGAAGGATCAGACCACGGGAATCGAGCTGAAACAGTATTTGGGACACAACACCTGGAGCCTGACCTCGGATGTCCGCGTGAACAATTTCTTCACGCAAACCGAGTGGCTGCCGCGGTTGGACCACTATGTGCTTGGTCACTCGATCGGTGACATCTTTACCTGGAACGCGCACTCGCATGTCGGCTACGGCCGCCTGCGGACCGCGACCGCGCCACTCGATCCCGACGACGCGGCAAAGTTCGACTTGTTGGCGTGGGAAGCGGACCGAGAGGGGATTCGAGCGGCAACGCGCCAGGAGGTCAGTCTGCCGCTGGACTTAGGTCCGGTAAAAGTGGCCCCCTATCTGCTGGGCGAGGCGGCTCACTGGGGCGAAGACTTGAACGGCGACGACGTCACTCGGCTCTATGGCCAGGCGGGAGTGCGGGCCAGTCTTCCGTTTTCCAGAATCAATCCCGAAGTGCAGAACCAATTGTTCAACCTGAATGGATTGGCACACAAGATTTCGTTTGAAACCGACTTTTTCTTTGCCGACTCCAATCGAGATCTGGATCAATTTCCACTCTACGATCCCCTGGACGATGACTCCATTGAATTCTTCCGCCGTCGCT
Organism: Pirellulaceae bacterium; assembly: GCA_050485845.1. Taxonomy (GTDB): domain Bacteria; phylum Planctomycetota; class Planctomycetia; order Pirellulales; family Pirellulaceae; genus JBJHCD01. The sequence continues at coordinate 920 of JBJHCD010000921.1, forward strand.
TCTACTTCGATACATTTGGTGGAATTCCGGGTGGCAACATCCCGCTACGGTTTGACGAGCGTTATTTCGCCCTCCGCAGCGGACTGCAAAGCTGGGTGAGCAGCCCAGCGACGGAGATTGCCGACGACATGATGCTGGCCAAATTCGCGGTCCGTCAGCGGTGGCAAACGAAGCGGGGACTCCCTGGCCGGGAACGGATCGTCGACTGGATTGTGTTCGACGTGGAAGCGGTCTTGTTTCCCAAAGCGGATCGGGACAATTTCGGCGAGGAGTTCGGCATGCTGGACTATGATTTCCGCTGGCATGTCGGCGACCGATTCACACTCCTCTCGGATGGGTTCGCTGATTTTTTCCCGGACGGAATGCGTACGGTCTCGGTCGGAGGCGTCATCAGCCGTCCCACGCAGGGGCGGTTGTATGTCGGCTATCGGTCCATCGAAGGCCCCATTTCAAGTCACATTTTCACCGGGTCGCTCAGCTATCGGATGAGCGAGAAGTGGATTGCCACGGGGGGGGCGGCCGTCGACTTGGGCCCGACGGGCAATATCACCGAGTCGATCGGATTGACTCGAGTCGGCGAATCGGCCTTGATTCGTTTTGGGATCACGCATGATGTCAGCCGCAACAATGTTGGTGTGCAGTTGACGGTGGAACCTCGATTCCTGGCCAGCAGTCGCCTGGGACAAATGGGCGATCTGCAACTCGCTCCCGCCGGCGCCTTGGGTTTGGAATGACCGAGAGTCCTCGGAGTTTCCACCAGGTCGCGGCCCCAAAACGTCGAACCTCGACGCGAAATATCGGGGACACATCCGGTGATTTGAACTTAGTCGCCCGACTCGACCTGCTGCTCGCATGAAGGGAAGAGCCGCTGCTTCGCTTCGGGTGAGAGTTCCGCGGCGTATTCACTGATTTCATACGCCTCGATGTAACGAATGTCACGCCCCGCTTCGCCATATTGAGCGACCAACGCTTCGCGAAATCGATCCGCTCGAGGTGCGATCAGGCCCTGGTACCAGTCGCTCAGCCAAGCCAGTCGAGCCTCCGGATCGGTCGGCATCGTCGCCTCAATCTGCTTGTTGTAGGGAAGAAACTCGAAGAATTGGGAATGATGGCAGGCCAGCATGCTGACAATCTTGGGAATCTGTGCCGTGATGTCCAAGACCACATCGGGCTGCAGCGGATACGGTTTGGTGAAGAGGTCGCACATGTAGGCCACCACCGGGTCCTGGCGCAAGTAGGGAACCTCGGGCGCGACCAGGGGAACCGTCACCATGTAGGAGGCATCTTGAACCGCCTGGCCGACGGCCCGATGGTCCGGATGGTAATCGCAGGGTCGATGAGTCAGCACCAAATCGGGTTGGAAGCGACGGATTTCCGAGATGATCTGATGCCGCAACTCCAATGTCGGCTGCAAGTGCCCATCCGGGAAATCCCAGGTGTCGTGGAATGCCCCGAGAACCTTTCCTGCTCGTCGAGCTTCCTCGCGCCGTAGCAGCACCAACTCGGCACTCGAACGCCGATGATGCCCCGCTCCACCATCCGTCACGGAAACCAGCTTGACGGTATGCCCCATGGCCACATAGTTGGCCGCCAGTCCTCCCGCATGGAACTCGGCGTCATCCGGATGAGCCCCCAGCACCAAGAGTCGCAGTTTCCGCTTTTCCTCGCTCACGCACACCTCCCTCGCCCACAAAATGATCCGCCTGTCGAACGACCTGCCGTTCAATCATACTTTCCTTCGACTCCATTCAACATCGGGGTAGGATCACATGCTGTAACTCGCGACTCTTGCACTTCGAGCCCCACCGGCCGATGATGGAGGA
>JBJHCD010000922.1:0-2737 GCA_050485845.1 Pirellulaceae bacterium
GAGCGCCTTGGGGAAGGGGTCTCTACTCGTGAGTGGTGTCTACATCGCCCTGGATCTCGAAGCCACAGGGATGGACCCCGAGCGGGACGAGATCATCGAGCTGGCGGCAATCAAGTTTCGAGACGACCGAATTCTCGGTCGGTCCGTACTCGTTCGAAACCAACGCCGAGGGCACGATATCTTGACTTCGCCGCACGGTCTCCGGGTCCGCGGCCTCGCCCGCTAATGTCACACAGTTCAGCGATCGCAATTGGTGGGCCGGAGCGGCGTCCAACACGGCGCGGTACACGATCGGCGACGTCACCAGATGGCTGACCGCTTGATCGGAGACAATTGCCCCGATTCGCTCGGGCTGCCGAATTTCGTCGTCATCGACAAGAACGACCTGTGAGCCGGAGACCAGTGGTGCGAACAGGTTGAGAATGAAGCCGTCAAAGGTCGGCATGAACAAGTTCAAGACCGTGTGGTGCGGGCCGAAGGCATATCTTCGCTGCTTCCACATCACCGCATTGGCGATGCCCTTTTGCGGGATGACAACCCCCCGGGGCTCGCCAGTTGAGCCTGACGTGAACATGACGTAGGCCGCCGAGTCGGAGGACGGGTCCGAATAGACGTCGGTCGCCCGCTCCGCATCGAAACGCGCCATAGCCTCATCGAACGCGACCACGGTGTAAGGAGTGTTTTGAAAGTCGCGGGCGTCTTGAGCGATGACCAACCTTGGGCGGCAGCGATCGAGAAGTCGATAAAACCTTTCCTTTGGCTCGTCGCAGCTTATGGGAACAAACGCCGCTCCAATCCTCAGGACCGCGATCATCGCGGTCACGGTATCGAAGCCAGTGGCTAGATTCAGGACAACGTAGTGGTGCGGCTCGACACCCAGGTCCACCAGTCCGGCAGCAAGCCTGCTGGCCGCATCGTTCAGCTCCCCGTAGGTCATCCGGCTGCCATTGAAAACCAGCGCAGTCGCTTCGGGAGTACGCTTGGCTTGATCATTAAAGACCCGGTACAGAAAGATTGCCGGCTGCTGCTCAGCGGGATCCTTGGAAAACGCCTCAAGTTCTGGTGCGAGCGACGTCGCAGCGAGGTCCACTTTTCCAACCGACCGCTGGAAATCGCGGCTAGCGTCGCTTGCGAACTGGGCCAAGTTGTCGCAGAAGAGCGCGATAAGATCGGCCCGCATGCGGGCGCCGTCGTAACGCGCCTCCCATCCAACTCCGCGATGGTCGCGGAAGAACCTGAACGACAGTGGCGACCATGGCGGAATCTCTTTCAGGTCGTGCAGACCTTCGAGGAACAGGAGAGGGTTGTTGGCGAGCACGCTCCGCGCGACGTCGCGGCCGAACAGATCGTGGGGCGAACAATCTGCGTTGGCATACGCACCCACCGTTGTGTTTCTCGCACGCTCGATCACGTGTTGAATGGCATCCGACGGTTCGATCCGATCCTGCAGAACGACGAAACGTCCCGCAGTCCTGCCGCCGCCGGGAACGTAGAGCGGTGCTACGACGGTGCACAGCGGGTCACGGGTATAGCGGGCCGCCAAACCGTCGAACAGGCTGACAAGCAGGATGTAAAGGGCGAGCTCGGAACCCTTGCTGACATAATCCAACCTGTCGGAAACGTCGGGGGGAAGCCAGCGGTGTTCGGTTCCCGCGGCCGAAGGACCCATGTCATGGTCCGTCGCTAGCTCCACCAGGAGCAAGTTCCGAGTGACGGGCTGCAGGTCGCGGTTTCGCCAGTACTCCCGGTGCCGCCTGGCGGTATCGTCGTGTGGGCTCGCTACCATGGCCCGGGCCCTTCGGTTCTATCTAAAGCGAAACTCGGATTCGCTGAGCAGGGCGGCAGCGTGAGCCCTCTCCACGGGACAGTTCCGATCGCCTCTCAGTCCGCGGCGCACTTCTTCGTTGAACTCGTGGACCGCGGATTTGATCTCGCCCCTGGTCCAACCGCGGCTCAACAGGCAGAAGATGGCCGGGAAATCGAACTCGTTCTGCGGCAACCATATCGAATTTATCACGCTTTCGTGAAAATGGTCGACCCAATCGGCCGCCTCCTCCGACGCCATGGTGTCGTGAGCCCATTCGAACTGCGAGTTGCGGAGCCCGTACTTCGATGCCTGCTGGGCGATTGGCGTCAGGGTATCGCAATACCAGAGCTGAGCTCGGAAGAAATCGGGCGCTGCGTCTTCGATGAAACTCAGGGTCTCGTGGATCGTCTCCTCGGTTTCTCCAGGAAATCCAACAATGAAGGATGCGTAGGTGAGAATGTTGGCTCTGGAGAGGAGATCGATCCCTCTCAGATAGTCCTCCCGCGTCGCCTGTTTGTTCATGTTCTTAAGGATCGTGTCGCTACCGGACTCGATGCCTAGGAAGACGCCCTCGCATCCTGCTTCCTTCATGAGCCGAACCGTCTCTTCCGTCGCGTATTGGCATCGGAAATTGCAATTCCAGCGGAATAAATACTGCCGCTCGGCCATCTTTGTCAGAATTCGACGAAAACGCCGCTCAGGTATATTGAAAGTATCGTCAATGAAGGTCACGCTATTTATGTAATTGAGGGAATCTAGCGCATCGAGTTCTTGAAGAACTTCGTCAGGAGTTATGTATCGATACTTGCCCGCATGCATCGGAAAGCTGCAAAAGGCACAGGAAAATGGACAGGAGATCGCCGTCCTCAACATGACCATTCGGCGCTGGCGATCGGCAGCCTTGGACTGGATCAGCGGCCACTTCACCAT
>JBJHCD010000923.1:0-2729 GCA_050485845.1 Pirellulaceae bacterium
GCGAGAGAGGCGTCTGCATCTGGCGAATCGCTTCTCCAAGCGTTCCCCATCGCTCCCCCGCCGGATAGTAGGGAACATTCGCTTCGACAAACTCGAATGGAGGTTCCTCCTCCGGCAACGAGGTCACCGGTACCTCGTCCCGGAACGATGGGACTATCGACGGATCCCCTCCCGTTGCCCACCGAATCCCTCGCTCCAGCAAGTTATGGAACCCCATGTTTCCCCACGTTCGATGGTCATGCCCCCAAGCCGTGTAGAAGACTCGGCCCGCTCCGTGCGTTCGGGTCCAGGTCCACGGTTCACGATGATCGTCCGTTTCGTGGTACTCGAGCACCGTGCGATTGTGCTCATGATGACGGTGATGCACGTAGGTTTCGTCCCAACTGGCAAAACCATCAAAGCCCTGGAGGATCGGGTGATCGGGTTCGGCAATCGTCGTGCGGACGACCCCCGTTCCATGGCGACGAAACTGGGCCCCCACCAATTCGACATACGCTGGAGAATTGAGGAAGCAGAACGAGGCCGAGTGAACCGGCACGAATGCCCCGCCGTCCGCCACGTAGGTCAGAAGCGCCTCTTCCTGCTCCGGAGATATCTGCTCGATGTTCGCATAGATCATCAATCCATCGAAACGACGAAGCCGCTCGAGGTTCAGATCGTCGGGATTGTCGCTGTAGTGAAGCTGAATCCCTCGCGAAGCCAGCACGGGCTGCAATTGTGAAAATCGCGGGTAGGGCTGGTGCGGGCCGTTGTCCCCCAGGAACAACAGATGCAACGTCCCGTCTTCTGCTTGCCGAACACCGTCCCCCTGCCGAAGACTGTCTGCCTGCCGGCTCTCACCCCCCTGCTGGCCCTGGTCCACCTGCTGGCCGGGAGATGACGTCGCGGCATAAGTCCCCACCAGGAAAATCGCGACGAGTGGAACGATGACCGACCGACGGAACGGACCACGGGCGTGGCGGGATGACTTTCGCGGCATGACGAGCCCTTCTGTCGAATGATGGGAGAGGAGATGAGATTCGACGATCAGGCTCTTAATATAAGTCATCCGCCATGCGATGTCATGCGGGTAATCGGCCACTCAGGCCGCTTCGTTTTCTCCTAGCGGTCGTTTCGTACCATGGCTTCGAGATCCAGCGGCTCGAAGATGCGAGCCCGATAGAGGACCAAACCGTGGGCCGCGTGGTACAACGCCCCGCACTCAAGGGGTATGTCCTTGGTTTTGACGAAGATATCCGCCACCTTGAGGGCCGCTTTGCGAACCCAGGGTTGCTCGAGTTCTTCCTGAGTCAGCGCGGCGGTCAGAAACTCCAGGATGTGTCCGGTCGCTCCCAAGTTTTGGGACAGGTCGGCCGAACGGCCGGGACGCTGAAAGTAGTTGGTCGAAAACGAGCCATCTGGATTTTGATATTCACGGGCCTTCTGGATCGAATCCTGGATCTTGTCATGTGCCTTGACCCAGGAGCCGGTCAGTTCCCCACCGGCCGCCAAGTGACGATTCAGGGCCGAGGCGAGCGCGAAGAGGCGGTGACAGCCACCACAAGCACTGGTCGCCAGATCGTGTTCCGCTTCAATCTCCACCAACCTCTCGATCGACCAGGTCTGGCCATCCGAGGCGGTCCAGGTATAGTCGGGTGGCCGGTAGGCGGAAAGAGCCATCAAGGTCCAGCTGAACTCCTGGGCCATGTTTCGAGGCACATCCCATTCAGCCTGCTTGACCAGGTCGGCAATCGTGAAGGTGTCGTCTCCGACTCGAATGCTCTCCTCGGGTGGAAATCCGCATTCGGCCAAATAGCCCAGCCATTGGTCCGGATGCCCCTGTCCCGCCTTGCTCCCCGGGTCCATCAAGGACCGGAGCCCTCGGCGGCCTGTTTCCTGGTCGAACACCGTCCCAGGCTCAAAGTCCCAACCCCGCATCGTGCCTCCACCCAAGGCATAGTCGATGGCGGAGACCAGTTCCGAGCCGGGATCGCTGGTCATTTGAATCAGGAAGGCCCGCTGAAAGGCCATCGCGCCATGGACAATCTGCCAGGCGGCGTGATCGGTCAGATTGAGCCGCCGGTAACGAAGCGCCAAATCAATGGCCTCGTCCAACCGCTCCCGTAGCGACTCGTCCTCCCGGACGTTGGCAACCGCCGGAGGCTCATCGGATACCGGGGAATCAATGTTCGACATGCACCCCAGAATGGCCGCGACCACACTGACCGGAATCAACAGAAGTAAACCGTAGTACCAGGTGGCCCGTCGCATCAATTCGTTCCCGTCTTTCCAGCTTCGTTCCATCATCCACTCCACGGCTTGACGTCCGGGCAATTCAAGGCCCGTACCCCTCGACCACCTCGGCTACTCAGCCACTCGCGGCTATTCCGCTACTCCCCACGACACTATTCGGGAAATACCAGAATCGCCCTCTTTTCCCAACAGCACTCTCCGCTTACGACAGGCCCAGTTCGGCTCGCACCGCATGGACTCCCGCCACCAGGTTGGCCAATTTTTGTTTCGCGGCCCAGCGTGCCGTTTGGCTCAACCCGCAGTCCGGCGCGAATGCCAGCCGCTCAGGCGGAGCAAACTCGAGGCACGTGCGAACTCGGCGAGCCACTTCGTCGATTGTCTCCACGTAGTAGCTCTTCACGTCAATGATACCAACCGCCACATCGGTTTGCCGAGCGATGTCGCGGATCAATTCCAGTTCGGCGAATTCTCGTCCCGCCATTTCCAAGTGAATTTCG
>JBJHCD010000924.1:0-2728 GCA_050485845.1 Pirellulaceae bacterium
GGTCGGAATCCTACTCGTCGTGCAATTGCGGGTAATTTCGATCCCCGCTCCGGGAGCTTGAAGTCTGATCACTGACCGCCACTCCTCGTTGGAATCCATCCGCGCGAGGAGTGGTCCGTGTCGGCTCGACCTTGTGGAAAAGGAGTTTCAGTGTCGGGGGCGGGGGTTGGCCAGTGGAAAGCGGGTACCCGGGACATCCCTCGCTAGCGCGTTCGCAAAGTTTGCTGGGGACTGACTTTTTTGGTTCTTAGTCAAATTCCCAATTGACTTTTCTCCGCGATGTGTTAAAAAAACAACATATGTTAAAAAAACGGCACTGAGACTCGGCCAGAAATGGACCCACGGTCCCCTGAGAATGGAGCATCGACGTGGCGGAAGCAGCACTCAGCAAGCGTGAGCGTCAAATCATGGACATCGTCTTCCACGCTGGCGAAATATCCGCGGCAGAAGTCCATGCTCGGCTTCCCGATCCTCCAACCTATACCGCCGTACGCACCATGATGCGTCTGCTGGAGGAAAAGGGCTTGCTGCAGCATCGCAGCGAAGGACGTAAATACATCTACTCGGCCAGGAAGTCCGCTGTAGCGGCTGGAAGGTCCGCGATGACGCGAGTGCTCGAAGTCTTTTTCGGTGGGTCGCTGGAAGATGCCATCGCCGCACATCTAAATGACCCGGCAATGCGGCTCGATGCCGACGATCTTGCTCGACTGCGTGAAATCATCGATGAAGCGGAGAGAGCAGCCAGGGGCGGTCGCAATTCAAAGTCTAAGAAAGGGTGAGCGGAAATGGTAAGCAGAGTGGCCGCGTTCGTCTTGTTAATTCCATTGGTATTGTCCGTCGCTCAGGGCAACGAACGAGTTTCAGATCGGCCTGTGATCCTGGGAGTTGTCTCGGGACCCAATGGCGAGGCCATCGCCGGCGCGCGTGTCGACGTTTCCTCCGCCGCTCCGAAGGTCGGCCGCGGCATCTTCTGCCCTAGCGCTTATCTCGACTGCGGCAAGTGGACCACGACGGACCAACAAGGAAGGTTCTCAATTGTCGATGTCGATCCAAGTCTCAAGTTCCGTTTGGTTGTCACATCGCCGGGGCTTCGCACACTGCCGACAGAACTCATCGACCCATCGGCCGGGCCCCTGTCTCTGACGTTGGATGAATTGCCCACGAACGTCGATGCCTCTCGCGTCCTGTCAGGCGTCGTCACTCAGGACGGACTGCCCGTGGCCGGCGCCGTGGTGAGGCCTCACGGCGCGAAGACTGCCGACCAACGCTGGTGGGGACGAGTTGAGGGCGTTGACCGGACGGTCACCGACGCCGATGGAAAGTTCGAGATGATACTGCCTGAGGACTATTTGGCAGTCGATATCAGGGTAACCGGCTACGGGTTCTGTGGTGAGCAGTTGGCCCTACTGGAACCTGGTGGTGAGCAAATTGGCATTGAGGTAAGGACCGGAGCGAACGTCATAGGCAGGCTGGTCCTGGACGGCAAGCCCATTCGCGGAATGAGCATCGCCGTAGTGCAGTTGGAGCGGGGCCCTTACGACGGGATCTTCATTGCAGCCGTCGGTGACGTAACGGACGACGATGGTCGATTCGAGTTTCGTTGTTTACCCCCAGATCAGCGGTATTGCATCTATTCGTTGGCAGGCGAAGCAGAGCGTTCGGAGAGCCAGTACGTCCTTTCCACGAAGACTTTCACCGTTCCAGCAACTGGGGAGACACGCGACCTGGGTTCTCTCGAAGTTGAATCGCCTCGTACAATCCGCGGAAAAGTGCAACGCATTGACAATCTGCCACTCCCCAAGCATTTGACGTTGGGATTTGGACGCAATCCAGCTTGGGACCTGATCGGTATTTCCGTTCAGCATGACGGCTCATTTGAGGCGACGGGGTTGCCTCCGGAAACGTATGAGATTCGCATCGGCGGAGGCGAGTTTAACATCGTCGGTGATGAGATCCCCTACCAGTCGCTCAGCGAAACCTCATTCGGCCTCCGTCTTCGCAACTCGATTGATGAACTAGTGATTCCGATACGAAGCAAGGAGCAACCATGATATGTACGTCGCTCTTCGATTGGGCGGTCCGAGCTACGTTGCTCCTGGCCGTCGCACTATTGCTGGCAAGGTTGGTGGAGCGTCGCTCGGCCACTACGGCTCATCGGCTGCTAACCACGGCGTCCCTATGCATTCTCATCGTGTTACCAATCAGTATGACTGTAGCGCCAACCTGGCGTTGGGTAATTCCGATACGGAGGGCCTCCGAATCAATCGAGTTGCCCATCAACACCCAACTCGACACAAACCGCACCACCAATCGGGCGGCGCCCGGCGCCATATCTTGAGAAACCGAGGGCGAAAGTATGCTGCCTCCTTTCGAACCGGCCGACATCCCTAACCGGCCTTGGATGGGAGATAGCGTCGATCCCACATGGCAATTCGCAGGTGAGCCGTCGGGGCAGGTTCTCGCCGAGAGTGAAGCGGTGGCATCTGCCCCACTCACAACGCCGGACGATTCGACGAAGCTGGCGAGTACTTCGCTTTCCTCGAAATGGCTGCAGGTCATCGCAATCACCTGGGGCGCGGTCACCGGATTCCTGACTTTGCGTTTTGCCTTCTCCATCGTGAGCGTTGCATCCGTGGCGTCTTGGGCCGGGTGGTAGCTTGAAGTGTTTGTCACTTCACCACGGGAGGTCCGAATGGCCAAGAAGAAGAGCAAGGATAAAGAGTCGCTG
>JBJHCD010000925.1:0-985 GCA_050485845.1 Pirellulaceae bacterium
TGCCGGATCACCCTCTTCGCGGTATCGGCATTAAGCTGGCGAGCCTGGAAGGCCGTCCCCAGCAGGTCCGCACCCTCTCGCCGTTCGAAAAAGGCATTCAGCATCGGGCCAAGGTCCTGCCGCGGATCGGCATCGACGATCACTTCGGTTGCCAAGTCGGCTGCCAGTGAACCGTTGACTCCCGTCAAGGCCGCCACGGCCTGCATCCGCGCCACGGCGGAGGGACTCGAGCGGGCGATCGTGGCAAGGGTCGCCTCGGAATCCTCCCCCGCCACGGCCACCAGACCTTGGATGGCCGTCCGAAGCAGCGAGGGAGAGGCTTCCGGATCTTCGGCAATCTCCCGCAGGATCGGGGCGACCTCAGCGACTTGCCAGGCCGCCGCCAACTCGACCGCGGCACCACGAAGAGCCGTATTCGAGGACTCCGTCAATTGAACAATCGGACTTCGATCTCCCTCCGGCTTGACTCGACGCTGTTGAGCCGCTTTCAGCAGCCACTGCAGCGTCTGCAGTTGAAGCTCCTCCTCCATTCCCTCCGGAGCCAATAACTGGTCGAAAACAACTCGCAAGTCATGCGAATTTCCTCGGCTGCAGATCATCTCCACCACGGCCGGCTGGCGAGCGGGAGGGAGACGCCCACTTTGGTACAGCTTCAATACCGGACCGACGGCGGATGGAGGTGCCTCGTCCTCCGCAAAGCCGGAGCCTCCTCCAACCAGACATGTTACTGACAGAACCAAGCCGCCCGCCAGGCGGCGGACATTACCCAACCACATCGATGTAACTCCCGAATATCGGCGTGCCCGGTGAGACTAGTTTTCAGCCGAGCGTTGATCCAGCGTCTTCATCGTCTCATCCAAAACCAGCGTCAGGAAGGGATCTTGAGGATGAATCAGGGATTCCACGGCAATCTCGGCCGCCCGAGCCGCATCGGCGCCATGGAAGTAACTGAGTGCTCGCACCGTCTCCAGACGAACTCGAGGAT
>JBJHCD010000925.1:995-2727 GCA_050485845.1 Pirellulaceae bacterium
TTCGTCGTTCACCAGTTCCTGGAACTTCGACAAGGGATCTTCCAGCCGATCACGCCAGGCCAGTAACACTCGAACGGCAGCCGATCGAGCCCGAAAGTCGGGTGAGGCCAGTACTTCCTCGAGAAGTTGTCGATTCACGACATTGTGACTCTGATGCAACCAGAGCCCTTCCAGACGATGATGCTCGAATTCAGGATCTTCCGGGCTGAGATCTTCGATCCACTGCCGAGCATGACGGATCACGCTATCCGACGGACGGCCGCTCAACTCAATTCGCGTCCAATAGCGGACGCGATCCACGGGGGACTTGAGCAGTTCGAGCAGCGCCGGAATTTCCGCGCCCGCAATTTGCGGAGGTTCGACTTCGGAGCCCTCTTCATGAGTGACGCGATAAACTCGCCCATGCGTTTTGTCTCGACTGGGATCCCGCAAATTATGTTGCATATGCCCGACAATTGGATTGTGCCAGTCAATGAACCAAATCGCCCCATCGGGGCCCATCTCGATATCCGTGGGCCGAAAATTGGGATCGGACGAGAACAAGATAGGGTCGACTTCGACGGCGGAAAAGCTGCTGCTGTCATCCGAGACCTTGTACTGCAGAATTCCCTGGAACCCGATCACATTGGCAACGAGCAGATTTCCCTGGAATTCGGCGGGGAAATGCTGGCTACTGAGGATTTCCGTTCCCGAGCAGGGGCGAGTTCGCTGCTGATAGACTTGAGGTGGCCGAGCGTACTTGCGGGGAAAATCGAGATCGCCCGAGAAGAGCGTGGCATGATACGGTTGTGCCCCGGTTCCATCCCAGACAATATTCTGTCCCCAGCGATCGAAGACGTGACCATGAGGATTGGCGAAGCCAAACGAAACATAAACGTCAAACCTTTGTGATCGTGGCTCGTACCGGAATACGGCCCCATTCGCAACGCGGCGGGGTGGTCCCCAGGGAGATTCCACCTGCGTGTGATGGAATGTCCCCTCTTGAAAATACATCGCGCCTCCCGGATCCAACACAAAGCTGTTGGCCGTATGGTGCGTGTCCGCGGTGTCAAGTCCATGAAGCACGCGGATCTTGATGTCGTACCGATCGTCGCCGGTGGTATCCTCGAGGAACACGATGTCGGGGCCCTGAGCCACGAGCACTCCCCCGTTCCAGAACTCGAATCCGGTGATATTATGCAAGTCGTCCGCGAAGGCCTTGCACACATCCGCTCGCCCGTCTCCCGTCGTATCTTCGAGTATCAACAAACTGTCATTCATCGGGGTAGTCGGCTGCCAATGCGGATACGTGGGCCAAGTGGCGACCCACAGTCGACCTTTCGTGTCAAAAGCCATCTGCACGGGATTAATCAGCTCGGGAAACATCGACTCATCCGCGAACAGAGTGACCTTCATTTTGTCATGAACGGTCATCTTGGAGATCGCTTCTTCGCCTGAGAAAAACGGGTGTTTTCCCCCTTCCGGCGGTCCCGGCTTGTTGCTGATGACTTCCAAGAAGTCGGGGAAGTTATCCTGCTGGGGTTCCCGGACTTCTCCCTGGGCCGCGGCCCAAACCACGGGATCCCGGTTGGAAGTCTCCAGGTCCAGGACCTCCAGTTCCCGCTGGCCGACGGAGTAGTTCGACAATCCATCACCGTAACCACCAGGACCTTCTGAAAACTTGAGGAAGGCTCGGTCACCATAGGTCGAGTATCCATCGGTCACTCGGTAGCGATGGAACCAGTACCCTGTC
>JBJHCD010000926.1:0-1661 GCA_050485845.1 Pirellulaceae bacterium
CCCCTATGGATCGAATATATCCGAGTTCCCAAGGGCCTGACCGAGCCGAATTCGCACATGGTTCTCGCGTTCCGCTCAGAAATAACGAGCGGGAGGGCCACGATGATGGGCTTTTGCGGGAGTGGAAGGAGCCGTGTTTCGAGGTCCGGGCCCAATTGGAAATCGATTCGGCCTGCCCGCCCTTCACTCGGCGCGTTTTCGGCCTAGACTGGGAGAGAAGCCATTGAATTTGAGGAGAATCAAGGTAATGCAGGGACCGACGGACGAGCTGATTCCGCCCCCCCGAGATTTGGTGGATCATGACTGGCGGCAGGTGTTGGGAGCCGAGCGGCTGTTGCTGGTGGACGACAGTTTTGCTTTTCGCGAGCGGCTCGCGCGTGCCTTTCGGGAACGGGGGTTTGATGTCTGCACGGCGGGCAACTACGAGGAGGCGATGGCCAAGGCTCCTGAAGTTCGCCCCGAATTGGCGGTCATCGATTTGCGGATGCCGGGCCCGTCGGGGCTCGACCTGCTCCGGGACCTGAAGAAACTCGATGAGGGGATCCGAGTTTTGATGCTCACCGGTTTTGGGAGCATTGCCACGGCGATTGACGCAGTACGATTGGGAGCGACGAATTACCTTCCCAAACCGGCGGACGCGGACGACATCCTGGCCGCATTCTGGCGAGGTTCGGCCTCGGTGAACGATCCACCGGAAACGGCGCACGAGGTGCCGAGTTTGGCGAGAGCGGAGTGGGAGCATATTCATCGGGTTCTGGCGGACTGCGGAGGAAACATCTCCGAAGCCGCTCGCCGACTCGGCATCCACCGCCGCTCACTGCAGCGCAAGCTCCGAAAACGGGCCCCCGAATAGCATTGCCGTTGTTGTTGCTGCTACTTCTTCTTCTGCTGCTAAGAGAAGACACGCCGGCGAGCAAATTCTGACATTTCAGCTCCCCATGTCTTGCCAAATTCTCGACAATTCTCGACGACCGTCGCCCAGTCGCAACCTGGGCCTAGGACATTCCGAGCACCGCCTGGATGGGTTACTCTGCTGGAACGACCAGTCAACAGGGGCCGGCGGGGGACATGAATTTCCGCAAGGCGTGAAACCAGCGAGAGGCGTGCAGAATGGCAAACATCTCCGCCTCACTATCGACTTCCAATTTTTCCAGGATCGCCGTCCGCTGGTTTCGGACCGTGTGGGGACTCGTCCCCAACTCGGCCGCAATCTTCTTCACCCACCACCCATCGCTCAGCCGCTCCAGAATGTGCCGCTCCCGCCGCGTGAGCCGATCCAGGGGAGCACACGCGGGCTGGAACCTCCCCCAAATCGCAATCAACTCGCAAGTCCGGCCGGCAACCCGCTCCAACCTCCGCAGGACTTCCCGAGGGGCGGTCGGCATGGTAATGAAATCAGCCACCCCATTTCGCCACGCCATCTCCGACCAGTCACCCGACCCAAGCAGCAAAACGGGAGCCAGTTGTGCCATCTCCCAAAGACGGCCCGGCAAGGCGAGCAATCGAGAACATTCCGCTTCGTCCTCGTCGGATAGCTGGGCGAGCACAATGACCAATCGCTGACAACCTCTTGACGCGCCCCGCGGCAAGAACTCGCAACTCGGGCGGACGACGAATTGCCAATCGGTTTCCGAGGCACTCCGTCGTAGCTCTCCCAGCAA
>JBJHCD010000926.1:1671-2725 GCA_050485845.1 Pirellulaceae bacterium
CGAGCCACCTGTTTTCCGAAAACCGACACGCCCCCAATGATCCTTGTACTCGGACCCTCTGACAGCACGTCGGCGCGCCAAGCGGTAGTCAGGTCATTTTTCATTGGAGGCTCGGGGCTGCCCGAAGAGCCTTACCGGCGCGGATACGATCATCTCGTACTTGTGATCAGCATTGCGGTACTCGTAATTCGATCGATTCTTCCGAGTCATCCGAGCCATCCGATCGAGTACGAGTAGGAGTAGGAGTAGGAGTACGAGTAGGAGTAGGAGTGCGAGCAGGGGCTGGGGCAGGGGTAGGGGTGCCGTGTCACGGAGGATGAGTGCGATGGGGGTGACCAAGAAACGTTCGCCCAAAGTGCAGGCAGATCAAGAGAGATCAGGGAGATTGAGCCTTCGCCAGTTCCGCGGTCAATTCTTCCACCAGGTTCGGGCGAATGAAATTGGAGAGTTGCGTCTGCGTTTCCGCGAAGAGCTGATCGATCCGGGCCTGCAAGCGAGGATTGTTGGTGGTCACCTCCTGCTTGGCTCGATCAAGCCGACTTCTCAGGTCGGCCAATGTCTGGATCGAACGAAATTCATCCACCAGCTCCTGCGCCTCTTCGAACTCCGACTCACTGATCTTCTGGCGAATGCGGGCCGCGAGCAATTCGCGTCGAGCCACAACGTCGACGAGAGTCGCTTGGACTCCTCGAACCAAGGCTTCCGCCTGAAGTCGCTTCTCGTCATCCATCAGCTGAACCGACGCTCGCTCCATCTGTCCGGGAACCAAGGGTAGTCGAGCCAGCAGCATGCCACCGCTGCGGACGTAGTAAACCTTCAGGGGGGACGCATCGCGAGTCACTTCGACAATTCCACGCCAATCGGTCTGCCCCACGAATTCACTCGCTTCCGTCTGCGGATCTCTAGCGTGAATCTCATATCCAATCAATGGAGTGGGAGGGTCGGTTCGGGAGAGGAGCTGAATTTCCGTCCGGTCATCCGGAGTCCGAATCCCCAGTGCAAACCGAGCCACTCGGCTGCTCGAACGACCACCGAGCAAATTGCGGTTGATGGA
>JBJHCD010000927.1:0-2713 GCA_050485845.1 Pirellulaceae bacterium
ATGCTAGAGTCCTGGGAGAGTGTTTGTTGCACATCCACGTCAGGAGCGACATCGAGATGGCCACCATCCCGCAATCCCCATCCCGCTGCCTTGAACTGGCCCAGTGCCAGGTGGCCTCATCGGTCGCCTCCCCGCTACCACGCTGTCGGCTCGTTTTGGGAACCGCATTCCTCCTACTCGCGACGCTCGTCCCCCCTGTACTGGCCGCCAATGGCCAATTGGAACTTCGGGTAACCGATCAGGAGACCGGGGAACCGATTGCCGTGCGGATGCACTTGACCAATGCGAAAGGGCGCCCCGTGCTCCCCAAGGGAACACTCCGCTGGAAGGACCATTTCGTCTTTCCGGGCCGAGTCGTGCTTGACCTCCCGAGTGGCGATTATCAGTTTGAGATTGAGCGGGGGCCCGAGTACGCGGTTCGCTCCGGCCACTTTCGGATTCAGCGAGGAGACCAGGACAGCAAGAACGTCGACCTACCTCGATTCGTGGACATGAAGGGAGAAGGCTGGTGGTCGGGCGATCTCCATATTCAGCGCTCGGTCGAGGAAATTCGTCTGCTGATGCTGGCCGAGGACCTGCATGTGGCACCCCTGATCACCTGGGGAAGCGAATCGGTTGGCAGCCAAGCCGCCGAGCCGCAAGAGCACCCGAGCGCGGATTTTAGCGGCGAACGGTTTGTTGACGCCATGGCCGGAAAGGATGAACGGGCCGGCGGGGCGCTGTTGTATTTTCAGCGGACCGAGCCGCTCGACTTCACCTCGGCCCGCCGAGAATTCCCCTCCTCGCTGCACTACCTCCTGGCGGCAAAGGGGGAAGGCCCGGTGCATGTCGACGCCGAAAAACCATTCTGGTGGGACTTTCCCATGTGGCTGGCCACTCGGCGAATCGATTCGATCGGAATTGCTCACAGTCACATGGGGCGGGATGGAGTTGTAAACGATGAAGCCTGGGGGCGTCCTCGGGACAAGCTCCGGTACCCCGCTCCTCACGGAAACGGCCAGTGGACGCAGCAGATCTACTACCACGTCTTGAACGCTGGATTCCGAATCCCTCCTTCGGCCGGAAGTGGCTCCGGAGTCGTCCCCAATCCGGTCGGCTACAATCGAGTCTATGTGCATGTCGAGGGCGATCTGACCGTTGAAAAGTGGTGGGAAGGGCTCCGAGCCGGTCGAGTCATGGTGACCAATGGCCCGCTACTACGTCCCCGCGTGAACGGTCAGCTTCCCGGCCATGTCTTCGAAGCTCCCCAAGGAGAAGCTCTGGAGCTGAGCATTCAGTTGAACCTGTCGCTGCGCGAGGACGTGGAGTACCTCGAGGTCGTGCAGAATGGGCGAGTCGTCCATGAAGTGCGGCTGGACGAATACGCCGAAGCTAGGGGCCGGTTGCCCGAGGTCCGCTTCGAGGAAAGTGGCTGGATGCTGGTGCGAGCGGTGACGAACCATCCCAAGACCTACCGCTTCGCTTCCAGCGGCCCCTTCTATGTGGAGATCGGCGGGAAGCCACGAATCAGCCGCGAATCGTGTCAGTTCTTCGCGGATTGGCTGAAGGAGCGAGACGATTCCTTGACACTCGATCACCCGCGAGAACTTGAACAACTTCGGAACCTCCACGCCGGCGCTCGACGATTCTGGGAGTCCCGAGCGTCCGCCGCCACGACCGACTAGCCTTGCTGACGAGAAACTCGTTAGAATGGTCACTCAGCGGGTCGGACAACCTGGGAGGGGTAGAAGTAACCAGGATGAAATTCCATGCGCGGCGACTGTGAGACGGTAGATCGGGATGACTCGGAAGGTCCTCGGTGTGTGAATTGTCATGCCCGCAAGGGTGGAGACCTTCCATGAGCCAGTCGCTCCGTGTCCTCATTGTGGAAGACCGCCAGTTTGATGTCATGCTCGTCGTGGCTCACCTTCGCCAAGCCGGCTTCGAAGTCGATTGGCATCAAGTGGACCGGCCAGACACATTTCAGGAAGCCCTGCGAGAACCGTTCGACGTCATCCTCTGCGATTACTCGATGCCCGATTTCCATGCCCTTCAAGCCATCAAGTTATGGCGAGACCATGGGAGTGACATTCCCTTTCTTGTTGTCTCCGGTTCCATCGGTGAGGAGGTAGCCGTGGAGACAATGAAGGCGGGGGCCTGGGACTACCTGCTGAAGGATCGGCTGACGCGACTCGGTCAAGCCGTCAATCGATGTTTGCAGTTGCGGAACGAACGGCGGAAGCACCGGGAAACGGAAGGGATCCTGCGACTCCACCAGCGCGCGGTCGAAGCGAGCGCGCAAGGCTTCGTCGTGGTCGATGCCCAGCAGCCTGACATGCCGATTCTGTTCGTCAATTCGGCTTTCACGCGGATCACGGGCTACCCTTCCGAGGAGGCAGTGGGACGGAATTGCCGATTCCTGCAAGGCCTCGAAACCGCTCCCGAGACAGTCCGCCAACTGCGGCAGTCGATTCGCGAGGGTCGAGCCTGCTCGGTGGAAATCCTGAACCATCGCCGCGATGGCATCCCCGTCTGGAAACATCTGTCGATTTCGCCGGTCCACGATGCCGATGGGCAGATGACCCATTATGTCGGCGTGCAGGTCGACGTGACCGAGCGACGTTCCCTCGAACGGCAATTGCTGCAATCGCAGAAGATGGAAGCGATCGGACGACTCGCCGGCGGAATCGCCCACGACTTCAATAACCTGCTGACCATCATCCTGGGGTACAGC
>JBJHCD010000928.1:0-2711 GCA_050485845.1 Pirellulaceae bacterium
GAAGAGGGATGACCGCTTCGTGTTTCCGAGAATGATGAGCTGGCCGGTGCGGGGCGCGAACCGGATCCCAGGCGTGTGGCTGACGTGTGGCTGACGTGTGGCTGACGTGTAGCCCTTCGCCTCTCCCTGTCAGGCATCGACACAGGATGCATTGCATGGGGCGTGGGGCATGGAGTGAGTGAGGTACAGAGCGGGGGGGTGGTTGTGGATCGGTGGCTGTGAGTCGTCGCTTTCCATGTGCAAGGTTTGCTGCGGATCGATGTTATCGACTCGAGATGACCGACAAACGAACCACCTCCCCCTCTGCCTCCGGCAGTGCCTTGGGAAGTGACCTTCGTTTGCCTGCTTCCATTCCCTACTTCGTCTCGATTCGGACATGTTCGACCTTGTTTTCCACCATCCACTCCAGCCACCGCTCATGGTCTTCGCTTAGTTCAATCTCGGCGACCGCCTCGGCATCCAGTGGCGAGATGACTCGGACAACCAGTTCATCCAGCCAGCGTTCGGCGTCCTCCAAGCGGATCCAGTATTCCCGCTCGGGAAGTTCCGGGATCGACTGGCCGTCCCCGGGTGTCATGAAATAGACAATCTCCATCCGGAAACGGTCCGGCATGGGGTGTGGAGCCAAATCGGGTTGATCGACAGCGTGAATCAACATCATGAAGCAAGCAACTCCCGAATGATTTTTCCGTCCCGAACTAGCGTGATCGGGCGTCCGATATCGGTATGGTATTCCTTGGAGGGATCGATTCCCAAACTGTGATAGAAGGTAGCCGCGATATCGTCCGGGGAGAACCCGTGATCCCTCGGTTCCGTTGCCAGGTCATTGCTCGCTCCAACGACCTGACCTCCACGGATTCCTCCCCCCGCGAGCAACATGAACATGCAACGAGGGTAGTGATCTCGGCCACCATCCGTGGAGCGATTATTGATTTTGGGAGTTCGACCGAACTCTCCCGTGACTAAAACAATCGTGGAATCGAGCAGTCCCTTTTCCTCCAATCCGAGCAGCAAGGCCGACAAGCCTTCATCCAGGGGGGGAAGGAGCCGATCTTTCAGCCGAGTGAAGTTCTCTTGATGGGTATCCCAGCCTCCGTTCGAAATCGAAACGAATCGAACGCCCGATTCCACCAGCCGGGTAGCCAGTAGGCAGCTGGTCCCAAAGGGTGACTCTCCAAATTTCCTCGCGAACGCTGGAGACTCCTGACCGACATCGAACGCTCGTCGCGCACGTCGCGAAGTGATCATGTCGTGAGCCTGCTGGCTGAACCTGTCGAGTCCTCGGATCAGCGGCTCCTGGTCGGCGAGTTCTTGGAATGTCTGATCGAGTTCCCCGAGCAGTTGATGGCGACGCTGCACGGCTGGAACCGTGGCTCCACCGGTCAAGCCGATACCTCGGACCTGAAACGGCCGACCTGCTCGAGGTGTCGATTCAGTGTTGAGCGGCGCGTACTGAACACCCAGAAATCCCGGACGCTGGTAGGAACTGTTGGGAATGGCCACGAACGGTGGAATATCGCTAGGCTGCCGGGTTTCCCGAGTGACGACGGCGCCGTAACCAGGGTATTCCAGCGAGGCGATCGGACGATTTCCGGTATTCACATACTGGCTACCCAAATGGTGTGCGGCCAAGGTATGCGTTACCCCTCGGACAACGGCATACCTATCCGCGCATCCGGCCAATCGAGGCAGATGCTCGCAAATCGAGAGGCCCGGAACTTGCGTGGCAATGGGGGAAAAGGACCCTCGATACTCCGCTGGAGCTTCCGGCTTCATGTCAAATGTGTCCACGTGCGAGGGGCCCCCTTGCAGCGAAATAAAAATTGCCGCTTGGGCTGGAGTGGGCCCCACGGCGCCGGCCGCCTGAAGCCGAAGAAAATTCGCCAACGTGAGCGCGCCACCTCCCACCGCGCCCATTTTGAGAAAGTCTCGGCGTCGCACGCCATCGCAGGTGGAGAACATACGCGTTGTCGAGCTGGACATGGACGCTGACTCCTAATGATTGAGGATGAATTCCTTCGTGTTCAGTAATGCCCACATCACATCACGAAGTCCACTGATCGGGTCCGGGGACTCCGCAATGTACCGGCGGCTCGACGACAATTCGGACTCGGTCGGATAGCGACTCAGGGTCCTCAGATAGGCTTGCTTCACATAATCCGTCACGGGATCAGTGACGTTCGAACTGTTTCCGTCAAGCACCGACCGATCTTCGAGGGGTGAGAGTGAGTTGGTGACTTCGCCGGATCGGTCCGAGAATGCATCGCGAAATTCCCGAGATTCAAAACGAGGTCGGAGGCGACCATCGGGTCGCGAACCATTACGCCCCCTGGGACCTCGGCCGCGAGGGGCGAGCGTCGATTCCCGGCGAATCTGAGCCAGCCAGCTATCTCGAGGGCGATCGAGCAGTTCGAGGGTCTTGCGGTCATTTTGCAGGAAGACTGTCTGCAGAAGATTGGGGTCGTCCGACCGATCACAATCACAACTGCTGGAACGAGTCGAACGGCCGAACAGGTTCAAGGCATATTGGACATCGCGCCCCCGAGGTGGCCCCGTGAGACTGAGAGATCCAATTGCCCTCAGGCTCATGTCGCTCTGCAATCGGTCCACCAAGTGATCCGAGGACGTGGCTAGTTGAATCGCATCGTAGGCGACTTCCGCCGGAAGACGTCGGAGCTGAAATCGGCTGAAGTTTCGGCGGTCGTGTCGAT
>JBJHCD010000929.1:0-2705 GCA_050485845.1 Pirellulaceae bacterium
CCCGAGATGCTCCCCTTCCATGGCTAGGTTCGTATTCGTCCCCCAGGCGTCAATCCGCCACTGGGAATGCAGGTAGCCTCGCAATTCCTGATAAGCATCCCCCAACCAGGTCGAGCGGCAAAAGTGGATCACGGCTGGTTCGGGAGGCGGAGCCGAACGCTGCCAAATGGCGACCGCGGGCAAGACATTCGCCATCGGAAATCGTTTCCCCGACCCGGTCACCATTTGCCGACTCAGGTAAGCCACCCCGGCTCCCTCGGCGTAAATGCGTTTTCCCTCGGCCGCGAATCGCTGGAGTGCCTGGCGAATGCAACAGTTCGCCGCCAGCTCCTCCGCATGGCGGACCAGCTGGCCGCAGCCGAAATAGACCAGATCGGTGCCGGCCGGCAACTCGGGACTCCGCAAAGGAGAAAAAGCCCGCAGCTCGGCGCCACAGGCTTCCAATACATCCAATGTGTCTGGGAAATAACATTGGAAGGCGTCGTCGCAGGCGACCGCAATCCGCAGTGGACGGCCCTCGCCCAGCTGCGGCAGTGGGACCGAGGCGTCCCACTGAACCTCCTCCACCTGATCCAGTAGATTCCAGAAATGGGCCGGGCGAAAGGTTGCCTGAAGCTCCCGGCCCAGTGGCTGCAGAATGGCTTCCGATGGATTTGCCCCACAAGGGCTGCGCCCCAGGGCGCTACGCAACTCCGGGAGCAAGCCCAGCACTCCCAAGACGGGCGCTCCGTAACAACGCTGTACGTCCGCCACAATCTCGTCGGAAAACTCGACATCCGCCACGCGGTCCAGCACGATCCCGGCTACCTGAAAAGCGGGTGTCACGACCTCACCACGCTGCCAAAGCTCGGCATCAATGATCACGACTCTCGGGAGATCCAGCCACTGGCAGAGCGTGTCGAGACTCCCTCCCCCGCGCGATCCCGCCGCGATATCGTAGCGACCCGCCACCACCGCCAGGTCGGCCCCCTGGCTCCCCATGACAAAGAGTTCGCGACAGACATCGCGAGTCATCAGCCAGCTATCAAGATGGCGGGGCGATTGTCCCGTGATCCGCCGAATTCCCTCGCAAGGAACCGCGTCCGCCCGATCATGGAATCCCTGCACCTGGTAGCCGTTCGATTCCAAAACGGCCAGTAAACTCCATGCGGCCAACGTTCCATCCGCCCCGGGTTGGATCGTCCCAATGGCAATTCGCGATATGGTCATGCAAGCGAGCCTTCACCTTTCCTGTCCGAATCCGTGTCACTGAGGACATTGTTCGATGGTTGGTCGGACGGGTCAAGGATTGAAATCTCGAGGGGGGTTTATTTTCCCCGCGAGAGTTGGAAATCGGGAGATTTCATCCGGCTAATTCGCGCTGGTCCCCATTGTGTGCGGGCAGTCCAGGAGGGCGTGACATCATGAGCCATGTAACGACATGGCCTGTCGTTCCGTTGCGCCCCCGGTTGGGAATGGCGGTTGGGAATGGCGGTTGGGAATGGCGGTTGGGAATGGCGAGTTGGGAGGAATCGAGGCCTGTCCGGCAGCTGACCGTTTCTTGACGCTTTCCCTCCCCTTCCCTCCCCTAAGATGCGGTAATGGTTGACATTCGGTATCGAAGTTGCTAGGGTCGAAAAGCTAGCTGTTTTTTCAGTTGGCCAGCAGCGGGATCACGTGAGAAGCCAGTCGAGTGTTGATCGAACATCATGAGTCAAGGCACGCCAATTGACGCGGAAACACAGCAAAGGCTGCTCCAACAATGCGAAACGTGCCTCGGCTACGTGTTCCAGGATCAGAGTTCATTGCTCTCGGCCTTGACGCACGCCTCGAGTGCCGAGCACCGCTTGGCTTCCAATGAACGTCTGGAATTCCTGGGCGACGCGATTCTGGGGATGGTCGTCTGTGAAATCTTGTACCTCAAGTTCCCCGATTATTCGGAAGGGGATTTGACTCGGGTTAAATCGGTCGTCGTCAGCCGCCAGACCTGTGCCCGCATCAGTGCTCGACTGGGCCTGGAACGGTTCTTGATTCTGGGGAAGGGAATGGCCGGGAGCGACCGACTTCCCAGTTCCCTGCTGGCGGATGTCTTTGAATCGCTCATCGCCGCGATTTATCTGGATGGAGGGTACGAACCAGCGCGACAATTTGTCGAGCGGGAGTTGGCCCCGGAAATTGAGGCCGCCGTGCGGGCTCGAGGTGAGGACAATTACAAGTCCCAGCTGCAGCAGTTGGCCCAGCGGGACTATGGCAGCACGCCCGTCTATCAGCTCTTGGACGAGAGTGGACCGGATCACAGCAAGTGCTTTCAAGTGGCGGCCCAGGTGGGGGAGCGACAGTTTGCTCCGGCTTGGGGACGGAACAAGAAGGAAGCGGAACAACTGGCGGCTCGACATGCCCTGGTCGCCTTGACCGATCCCGATGCCGCCCCCTCCGACTCGACACCCGATTCGAGCAGTCCGGAAGCCGCAGGCTGTCCCGGTTGACCAGCCAAGACTGGGGGTGATGGACCGGCCGAAGTGTCCCTCGGCTATCGAGCGGTCCAGCCACCGTCGAGCGTAATCGTTTGTCCGGTCAGGTTCCGAGCGTCCGGGCCGATTAGAAAACGAATGGTTCCGGCAATCTCTTCCGCCGAAATGAAGGCTCCCTTCGGCATGGGGGCCAGCATGATATCCGAGATCACCGACTCGGTAGGGATCCCATGCACTTCCGCCTGTCCCGCAATC
>JBJHCD010000930.1:0-2698 GCA_050485845.1 Pirellulaceae bacterium
ACTCACTTGCCCAGCGACTCGGTCCCTCCACACTGATGGTGCTACCCTATCAGGCTCGACGCTCTCGCACGATTTGCGAAATGACTTTCCCTTCCACGAAGGTCAGACGCTCGTTGCGTCCCAAGTGGGGGTAGGTGAGTCGGTGTTGGTCGAGTCCCAGTTGGTGGAGAATCGTCGCATGGATGTCGCGAAAATGACAGGGGGTTTCGATCGCCCGGAGGCCGAGTGGATCGGTGGCTCCCACGACTTTCCCCCCTTCAATACCTCCTCCGGCCATCCACATGCTGAAGCCCAGGTTGTGGTGGTCGCGCCCTTTACCCCCCTGAGCTTCAGGTGATCGTCCGAACTCACCTCCCCAAAGCACGAGTGTTCGGTCGAGCAGTCCGCGGCGTTTCAGGTCGGTGATCAAGGCAGCCACGGGCTGGTCCGTTTCTCCCGCCTTTCGCAAGTGATTCTCCTCGATATCGTCATGCGCGTCCCACTGCATGTTTCCGGGGCCTCCGCCGGAGACCACGCAGATAAATCGAACACCCCGCTCGACCAATCGCCGAGCCAGCAGGTAGCGGCGACCATAGTCGTGGGTCGGCTCGCGACCGATGCCGTAAAGCTCGATCGTCTCTTGTGTCTCGCGGCTCAGATCAAATACTTCCGGGGCCTCCGTCTGCATGCGAAAAGCCAGTTCATGGGCGTTCAGCCTTGCTTCGAGTTCTTCGTCCTCGGGTGAGGCAGTCAGTTCGTGGAGATGTCGAATCAGGTCCATGGTCCGGCGACGTTGGTCGGGCGCGACATGATCGGGGAGGTCGAGATTCAGCACGGGCCGCTCCCCCGGCCGAAACATGGTGGGTTGATAGACGGCGGGCAAAAAACCATTGGCATACATCGGCTGCCCTGCCTCCAATGCTCCCAATGGATCGGGCATCACGACATAGGCCGGAAGGGACTCGCTTTCCGACCCCAGGCCGTACAGAGTCCACGAACCCATGCTCGGAAAGCCTGGGATCACTCGGCCACTGAACATTTCATACTGAGCGGCCGAATGGACCACCATGTCGCCATGACAGGAGCGAATGACCGACAAGTCATCCACGCACCGGCGAAGATGGGGAAACAGGTCTGAAACCACAATCCCCGACTGGCCACATCGCTGAAATGTCCGTTTGGTACCTAGCAGTCGAGCGTCGGGAGAAATGAACTGGTACTTGGCTTCTCCGAACTCCGCGGGCCGTTTTTGCCCATCCAATTGATTGAGCAAAGGCTTGGGATCGAAGGTCTCCAAATGACTAGGGCCACCGGCCATGAACAGAAAGATCACCGCGTCGGCCTGAGCCGGAAAGTGGGGAGCCCGAGGTGCCAGCGGATGGGAGGCCGACGCGGCACCGGCGGATTGGCCGGCCAAGGCCGCGAGTGCCAAGCCCCCCAGACCGCCACACGACTCCTGAAGGAACTGCCGCCGAACCAGCCGTCTTCTGGCTTCCAAAGCTTCATTAATCGACATAGAGAAAACCGTGAAAGTTCAACAACGCCAAAGTGAATTCCTCCAGCGGATTCTGCTCGAGAAACTCCTCGGCCAGTACCGCTTCCGCGTCAGTCGGCGGACGCCCACAGGTCAAAAGAAACGCCCGCCGCACTCTATCCCGCGTGACTTGTTCCTCGGAGGAAGGTCCACTCTCGCCAGCCGGCACGCTTCGATGTTTCGAGCCATTCGCCATCCGAAGACGATCGGCAAAGTGGCGAGCCGCCTCGTTGGTCAGTGAGCCGTTCAGCAACTCCAACGCTTGTCCCGCATGGGCAGTCGCCTCGCGGCGCCCACAACTGGTCTGAGCGGAGGGCTGATCGAAAACTTCCAGGAACGGCAATCGCAGGTTTCGTTTGCTGATCAGATAAATCGAACGTCGGAAATGTTGGCGACCTTCCGGATGGACATCCCATTGTTCGGGCTTATAGAGCAAATCGATTAACTCCTGATCGACCGGAATCATGACGCTCGGCCCCCCCAGGTCTCGCTGAAGCAGGCCCGAGGCCATCAGCACGGCATCACGCAATTCTTCGGCGGAAAGCCGCCGTCGCGACTTCTTCCACAACCACCGATTCTCCGGATCGACCTGTTGCCCCAGGGATTCGGTCGGGGAGCGGCTGGATTGCCGATAAGCGCTGCTGAGTACCAGCAATCGATGAATTCGCTTCGCCTCCCAACCGTGCCGGAGAAGCTCATCGGCCAGGCGATCCAAGAGTTCCGGATGACTCGGCCGCTCACCATGACTGCCGAAGTCATTCGGGGTTCCCACCAGTCCCCGTCCGAAATAGTGCTGCCAGATGCGGTTGACGTAGACACGAGGAGTCAGCGGGTGGCTACGGTCGGTCAACCACGCGGCCAAATGTTGACGCAACCGGGAATCGTCCGCCGGAAAAGTCGGCACGTCGGGAGCAATCAGAACGGTCGGCGGACGTGGAGCAAGTACCTCCCCCTTGGCCGACTCCTGGCCGCGACGCAGGAGGTGGATGACGGTCCGTTGCTCCGGATCGTCGCGAATCGTGGGAATAGTGGTTCCATCGGCCAGTTCGACATTCGCTTCGGCCGTGGCGGCCAGAAACGCTTGTAGCTGATAATAGTCGGTATGCGGGATCGGGTCGAGCTTGTGATCGTGGCAGCGGGCACAGCCAACTGTCAGTCCCAAGAAGGCGGAGCCGATGATGTCCG
>JBJHCD010000931.1:0-2688 GCA_050485845.1 Pirellulaceae bacterium
CCATGACGTCTTCGTCCATCCCGCGCTGATGGATGTCGTCGATCAGGGCCGAGGCAACTTGGTCGAGCACCGGGAGCCGAGCCCGCATTTCCTCGATAATATTCCAGACGCTGGCGTGGTCGTCCCAGCTCTTGGCCTTCTGGCCGGGAACGTAGGGGAAATCGATGGTGACGATTCGGACGCCCGCCTCGACCAGGCGTCGGGCGAGCAGGGTGCGCTGTCCCACCTCGTTTCGCCCATACCGGTCTCGAACCTCGTCGCTCTCGCGTGACAAGTCAAATGCTTCCCGCACGGCGGGCTGAGTCAGCAGCGAGACAGCTCGACCCTGGAATTCATCCAAGGAATCCATGACGCCGCTCAGGTCCACGTCCCGCCGGTACTTGTCGATTTGCGAGAGCAAGTCGAGTCGCTGTTCGAAGCGAGGTCGAGTCAGATTTTGCAGAGCCAGGTTGGGAACCTGAAAGTTGTCTTGATTCGGATCCCCTCCCACGACGAAGGGATCGAGTCCGCCTCCCAGATAAGCACTGCCATGGTAGCGGAGTCGAGGCATGGTGATGTGGGCCGGAATTCCAGGGGCTCGAGCTGCCTGGACCTTGCTGACCACGGACCAGAAATCGGGGTAGTCGGGCTGATAGGGGGGAGCTTCCATGAGTGAGCCGGGGTAGCCGGTCAGCATGGTGTGCGTGCTATTGACGTGCCCCGGACTGTCATGGTGTAGGGAGCGAATAATCGCCAGCCGCTCGGCCTGATCGGCCAGCAGTGGCAGATGCTCGGAGATCTCCAGGCCGGGGACGCGAGTTGAGATCGGCCGAAATTCCCCTCGGTATTCCAGGGGAGCCTCCGGCTTCATGTCGAACGTCTCCATATGACTTGGTCCACCCCATAACCACAGGACAATCAACGACTTCTGATTGGCTCGGGGAGTGGTGCTGGAAGCGAGGGTCTGGAGTCGCAGGAGATCGGCCAGACCCAGACTGGCCAATCCGGTCATTCCGCATTGCAGGAAGCCACGTCGCCCGAACGTTCCGGGGCATCGGATGGACGACTGGGGCGTGAGAGGCTGACTGCGGGCGGGCGTGACAGGCGGCTGGAGGGGCGAAGAGAGACGCGATCTATCGCTGGGGGGGACGTCGGGCATGGTTTATCCTTCCGATCGAGTTGGCTACCGCGCGTTCCGGGCGGTTCGAGTTCGTTTCATCTAACCTTTTGGGCGCAACCCCTTAACCCCACGGGGATAGAGTATCGGAAAAGGGCGAGACGAAATCAACGAATGCGGAAGAATCTGGCGTGGGACGGTCACCGAACAGTCAACCGGAAGTTACACTTGGGCATTATTGGTAAAGTCAGCCTGGCTCGCCGACTTTTGCCGACCCGCGCGATGGTCGGCAAGAGGAGGGAAACTTCCCTTGGAAATTGCGTCTCGACGGTCCTGGTCCGAAAGCGGGTGGTATTTTTCTGCAGTACGCCCGGTAAGGACACCCGCAGACCGAAGAGACTCGATCATGCTCATGCGACATCCTCATCCTGAACTTCAGTTCACTCATCTCATTCCCTTTGGGGCCCTGATTCGTGACGAGGGGGTCCAGTTCGTGGTCTTCAGCCGCTCGGCGACCGCCATGCGTCTGTTGACCTACAACGACGTTTCGGATCGAGACCCGGTGGATGTGATTGAGTTTGACCGGGACAAGGACCGCTGGGGGGACGTCTGGAGCATTTTCGTGAAGGACGCCAAGGCGGGACAGCTTTATCACTTCCAGGCGGATGGTCCCAATGACCCGCAGCGGGGGATGCGGTTCGACGGTCGGGCTCGTTTGATCGATCCTTATGCCAAGGCCCTGGCGGGGGAGTTTCAGCCGGGGACGGATGGAATCATTCGGCCGCCGAAGTGCGTGGTGGTGAATGATTCATTCGATTGGGAGGGGGACCGCCATCTGCGGCGGGATTTTTCCGAGACGATCATTTACGAGATGCATGTTCGCGGGTTTACCAAGCATCGCAGTAGTGGAGTGGAGCATCCTGGGACGTACTTGGGGGTGATTGAGAAGATTCCCTATCTCAAGTCCCTGGGGGTCACGGCGGTGGAACTGATGCCGGTGCATGAGTTCCCGATTCGTGACATTCGAGGCCGGAAGCTTTCCCGTCCGAACTATTGGGGTTACGACCCCTTGGCATTCTTCGCGCCTCATCGAGGTTATGCGTCGAGTCCGGTGCCGGGATCGCAGGTGACGGAATTCAAGCAGATGGTGAAGGCCCTGCATCAGGCGGGGATCGAGGTGATTCTGGATGTCGTCTTTAATCATACCTGCGAGGGGAACGAGCATGGTCCGGTGCTGAGCTTCAAGGGATTGGAGAACGGTGTCTACTATATGCTGGCCAATGGGGGGAGCCATTACGCGAACTATTCGGGATGTGGAAACACGGTGAACGGGAATCATCCGATTGTCCGCGAGATGATTTTTCACTGTCTGCGTCACTGGGTGCACAACTATCACATTGACGGATTTCGCTTCGACCTGGCGTCGATTCTCAGCCGGGACCGTTCCGGGGCGCTGACCCCCAATCCTCCGCTAGTGGAGGCGATTGCCGAGGATCCGCTGTTGGCGGACACGAAGATTATTGCCGAGGCCTGGGACGCGGCGGGGGCCTATCAGGTCGGATCGTTCGGCCAGTTTCGGTGGAGCGACGTGA
>JBJHCD010000932.1:0-2683 GCA_050485845.1 Pirellulaceae bacterium
TTCGATTGCAGTTCCGGGGGGGTCCTCCGCTGGCTTGAGCACGATGGAACACCCCGCAGCGAGTGCAGCTGAAATTGTCCGGGCGGGGATCACGATCGGAAAATTCTACGGCGAGAAAGCGGCGACCACCCCAACCGGCTCGGGAATGACAATCTGGTTCACACCGTCCCGTACGGGAATCATCGGGCTATAGGCGCGACGCCCCTCTTCGGCCATCCAGTCTATCGAATCGGCGGCCGCACCGACCTCCACCAGCGCCTCAGGCAGGATCTTGCCTTGTTCGGATGTCAGCACTTCAACAATGTGATCACGGAGCTCCCGAACCAGCCTCGCCGCTGCCCGCAGAATGTCCGACCGCTGTAAAGGAGTCTTGTGGCGCCAGACGCGAAAACCTTCGATCGCAGCCGCCAGTGCCTCATCGAGACCGGCTCCATTCGAATGCCCCAGAATACCAAGGACTTAACCATTCGTGGGACTGATGATGTCCTAGCTGCTCGACGCGCTTGCCTCGCGCCACCGGCCATTGATGTAGTTCTTGATTTCAGGGTACATTTCACATCCGTCCAGTTCGGTTCACCAACATGACGATTTCGTTCGGTCAGCCTTGCTGTGCCGGAATTTGGACCCTCAGTCCTTCCAGGATATCCGTCACTTCGATCTGACAGGTGAGGCGCGAATGCGGGCCGGGTTCGAAGGCGAACTCGAGCATGCCGGCTTCGTCGCCCTCGGCCTCGCCTACCAAAGCGATCCAGGCCGCTTCGATATAGGCGTGGCAAGTGGCGCAGGAACAGGCGCCGCCACATTCCGCCACGATACCCTCGACACCATGGGCCACGGCGCCTTCCATGAGCGTGCGGCCTTCTTCGACATCAATCTCTCGCTCCGTACCGTCGGGTTCGACATAAATGATTTTTACCATTATCAATCCAATGTAGTCGGGATGAATATTGCGTGGCCTTAGAACGCGGTCGGATTCCAGGCTGAATCGGCGATCATTCCGGGCGTGGGGCGGACAGCCGCGCCCAGCCAGCGTTTTGCCAGCATGAACGAACGCACGTCGTTCATCGCGTCACAGGCGATGAGTTCGTCACCCCTGAAATACCAGTGGGCGTTCGTTTCTGGCTGCCCGCCCGCGCGTGGCACGACCGAGGTGTAACCGAGATTCAACCCCGCGATCTGCAATTTGCAGTCATATTGATCGGACCAGAACCAGGGCACCGGGGCGTAGGGTGCGCCAGTGGGATTGACCAATTCGTCCGCGATGTGCTCGGCTTGGGCGATTGCATTGGGCACCGATTCCAGCCGGATCATGTGTTCAGCGTAGGGAAACCGCGCGCAATCCCCTGCCGCCCAGATGGCGGGATCCGCCGTTCTTCCCCTGTCGTCGACGACGATACCGTTGTCACAGGCAAGCCCCGCCATGCGGGCAAGCTCATCATTGGCGACAATGCCGATACCGAAAACTGCGATGTCGAACGCGATCCGGCGTCCATCGGTCAATAGTACGACCGAGCGTCCGTTCCCGTCACGCTCGAATGTCCCCGCGCTCGCGCCTTCAAGAATCTCGACACCATTCTTTTCATGCAGCGCCCTGAAATAGTCCGACGTTTCGACACACGCCACACGGGAAAGGATCCGTTCGGCTTGCTCGACGACCACGACATCCAGACCCCGCTTTCTTGCGACGGCGGCGAGTTCGAGCCCGATATAACCACCTCCGATGACGAGCAACCGGCGGCCCGCAACGAAAGCGTCGCGCATTCGATCGGCGTCGTCCATGCCCCGCAGCGTAAAGACGTTAGGCCAGGTGGCGACCTCGCCCATCGGCTTTCGCGGGGTGCCGCCGGTGGCAAGAACCAGCACGTCATAGGACCATTCGGTGGCCTGAGGCCCGGCGATCCCGACCTTCTTGGCGCTACGGTCTATGCGTGTCACCTCATGGCCGAGCAACAGGCCGATATCATGGGATGCATAAGCCGACGCGGGCTTGAGATACAGGCGCTCGCGCTCAAGCTCTCCAACCAGATATTTCTTGGAGAGCGGTGGCCGCTGATATGGGGGCCAGGTCTCGTTCCCGACAAGGTCTATTCTTCCTCGGTGACCATTTTTGCGAAGCCGGAAGGCCAAGGCTGCCGCGGCTTGTCCCGCGCCAACGGTAACCACGTGCAAATCGCGAGTGTCCATTGCTGCGCCTACCAAAGATTGCCGAGCAGGAACTGATCTTCGAACTCGCCGAAAGAGACCTTCACCCTGATCTCATTGAGCACTTCGCATTCCAGTGTCGAAGAACCGGCGCGCGTTTCGCCATTCGCGGTCTTCAGCACATCCAATGCGAACTCCTCGGCCCTCTCGCGCGATAATCTCCAATCCAGAATGGGGGTCTCGCCCTTTTCCTTGACCCACAAGCCTTCTTTTTCGGTCCCTTGGGGATCGAGCTCACGCAATATGACCCGCGTATCCTCCGAAAAGACTCCATTTTCACCAAAATCGACCGGCTCTCCCGTCGCCGCGAACCGTTCCAGAATCGACGCGAAGTAGCGCAACTGAGCAGCGTCTCCCAGCACGAGAAGCAGGGGATGGAAATCACACGGCATGTACCGCATTCTAAGCTCGTCGATACTCCTAGATCCTAAGATCAAACGATCGCCTCGATATCCTGGCTGTGCACGAGCTGGCTCTCCTG
>JBJHCD010000933.1:0-2680 GCA_050485845.1 Pirellulaceae bacterium
GGGCTTCCCATGGCGCCAGCACCATTCCGTAGGAGGCAGCCAGGATTCCAGCGACGATATGCCATGTTCGGCTATGGGTCAGAAAGGCCACGACAATACCGGCCAGGACCACGATGAGGCCCATCCACGAGATCGTCAACTGGACAGACAACGCCGCCTCCGCAATTCCCGCTAAGCCAAGCATGGCTGCTCTCCGTTGTTCGCAGAGGGTAACCGAACGATGGAGTCCGACCGGCTACCATCCCTGGTCATCGCCCTTCGCGTATTCTGGGATCCGAAGTGACGAAGCACAAGCGACCGACAAGAAAACCAGAAAAGAGACCCTTTCGATTGCTTTTTCCGTGGGGCAGCGCGGATGGCTTCGGCGTCCGCTAAGCTGTAGAGTGAGCTTCGAAGAGACCTTGCCCAATTTGGGGCCTAAGAAACGTGTATGTCTGATGAGCGACCGAGGGAAGGGAACCATGTTGTGCAAGGAAGTCGGTCATTCGAGTTGGTGGCCTTGTGAGAAAAGACGACTGCGGCATTTCCTGAAGATCCGAGGAGCATCCTTCGATGCGATTTATCATTACGATTGTCCGAGATGAGGATGGTGTCTGGGTGGCCGAGTGCCCCTCGATTCCGGGTTGCGTCAGCCAGGGAGGAACGAAAGACGAGGCGATTATCAATGTTCGAGACGCGATCAAAGCCTGTCTCGAAGTGCGCGCGGAACGTGGAATGCCGCTCACCGTGGAAATCCATCAGGTGGAGGTGATTGCCTGATGGCACAATTGCCGCGACTCAGCGGCCGGAACGTCGTCAAGGTATTCGAATCCCTTGGCTGGACGAATGTGCGCCAAACGGGCAGCCACATCATTCTCGTTCGCGAGAACCATCTCGCCACTCTTTCCGTTCCAGACCACAAGGAAGTCGCCAAGGGAACCTTGCGCAGCTTGATTCGATCGGCGGGCATCACGGTGGAGGAATTTCTCCAAGCCATGCGTTGAACCATGGCAATCGCCGATAAACCAACCCCCGCGTGTACTCGGGGCATCCCTCGCCGGCGCTTTCGAGCTATCCACGGGATGCTCAAGGGTAGATCAAGTAGCGGGCTCGCCGCTCCAGGAACTCCTGCAACTCGTCCCGATAGCTTGCGATGATTTCACCCGGCTCGGTCCCCGCTTCCACGAACTCGAGCACTCGCCGATTGGCCAACAGGCGAAGGTACCCTCGGCTCTCCCAGCTTTCCGGGTAAAGTCGCGCCAGCGTCACCGCCATGGTCAGCCCGGTGCGGATTGAGTCGAATTGTTGCCAGTCCGTCAGCATGATCGTTACGCCGCCACACATCTCCCCCTCGAACTTGCTGCTTTTCGGCTGAAACTTGCGAGGCACGAACGTCACGCCGGGCAGCCTCGATCGCTTCAGCGCCGAGGCCCACTGCTGGGCATCGATCCAAGGGGCTCCCACCATTTCAAATGGCGTGTCGGTGCCGCGCCCCACCGAGATGTTCGTGGTCTCCAAAAGACCGACTCCGGGATAGAGAACCGCTTGAGTGAGCGAGCGCATGTTGGGGGACGGATTGATCCACGGCAGTCCCGTCTGATCGAAAGTCATCCCGCGAGACCACTGCTCACAGCGAATCACCTCGAGTTCCAGATCGAGAGCCAATTCGCTGTTCAGCATGAGGGCCAATTCCCCGATCGTCATCCCATGCTGGACCGGCAGAGTGTGAAAGCCGACGAACGACTGCCGGCCATCCTCCAGTATCGGTCCCGCCACGATCTCGCCTCCCAGCGGATTCGGGCGGTCCAGAACGACGAACCGCTTTCCCTCCTGGGCCGCGACCCGCATCGCCTCACCCATTGTCGAGACGTAGGTGTAGAACCGTGTTCCAATGTCCTGGATGTCGAACACGAGCGTGTCGAGTTCCTCGAGCATCTCAGGAGTGGGACGCCGCGTTTCCCCATACAAACTATGAATCGTAAGGCCCGTCCGCTCGTCCGTCGCATCGTCGATTCGAGGGACATCCAGCTTGCCCTCGAAACCATGCTCCGGGCTAAAGAGCGCCATCAGCTCGACCATGTCGGACTCCATCATCAGCAGCACGTTACTTCTGCCATCTCGGCTGATTCCCGTGTGGTTCGTGATCAAACCGACACGTTGATTCGACAAGGGGCGAAAACCATCGCGAACCAGCACATCCAGTCCGGTCAACGTCTGGCCCCGTTCGGACTCGTCACGCTCGGCTGAGTCTGGCTCGGTTGCTTCACTGTCGGTTGCTTCAGTGGCGGCCGAGATACGCTCAACGGCTCCTCGTTCAGCAACTTCTTCCTCGGCTGCTTCTCCCCGACTCACGTGCCCGACAGGGCCGCTCATCAAGACAACCGACAAGGCGATTAGTTTGCAAACTTGAAAAAAGGAAAAACGTTTCATGCACTCACCTCACGCCGACAAGAGCCAATAACTGCCAACGATAGCCAACGATAGCCAACCGCCACGGCGTACCAGAACCGTTCCGCATCCTACATGTTCTTCCGACCGGCCACTACGCTGCCGAAGATCGTACCGATGACGATGACACCGCTTGCGACATACTGCCGGAGATGACGCTGCCGGAGATGACACTGCCGTCGATGACACTGCCGAAGAACTATCTTTCTCTCAGCAACAGCATCCTCAGCCATCCCACCAGGAACGTCACCGT
>JBJHCD010000934.1:0-2678 GCA_050485845.1 Pirellulaceae bacterium
ACTTCGAGATCGAACGGGCGAACGAACTCCTGTTCGAGGGCGATCATCTGGCCGGTCTCGTGCAGGAGCCCATCCTCGGCCGCGACGCCAAACGCGAGACGCTGGTCTCGCTAGCCGGGGAACGCGGCATAGAAATGGCATCGACCCTCGCGGTCGGTGATGGCGCCAACGATCTGGCCATGATCGAGGAAGCCGGGCTCGGAGTGGCATTTCGCGCAAAGCCGGCAGTGGCAAACGCCGCCGACGTCTCGGTGCGGCACGGAGACCTCTCGGCGCTCCTTTTCCTGCAGGGTTATACCCGGGCGGAAATGGCGGAGCCCCCGGTCCCCGATCGCGTTGCGGTTCAGGTCCAGTCGCCTCAGCTCGGTGACACTTCCCAGTGGCTCCAGAAGCGAATCTTCCAAACCGGCATTGGTCATCTGCAGATATCGAATCCCTTGACACTCGGCGATCCGAGCGACATGGCTCGTGGTGAGAGTAACGTCGAGAAATACCAATTCGCGCAGCTGGCCCAATTCGGGGAGGAAGTCCAGGGCGGTGGGTGAAAGTTCCGTCTCCAGAAATACAAGCCGTCGGAGTCGGGGAAGCCGAGGAAGCAGGGCGGACTGCTCCTCGGTCAATTGCGAACGACCGAACGACAACTGCACCACGTCCCCTCGCCAATAACCGGGAG
Source organism: Pirellulaceae bacterium (assembly GCA_050485845.1). Taxonomy (GTDB): domain Bacteria; phylum Planctomycetota; class Planctomycetia; order Pirellulales; family Pirellulaceae; genus JBJHCD01. The sequence goes on from JBJHCD010000934.1 coordinate 674, forward strand.
AGACACCATGAGGAACCAGATGCCGCTGCACCAGTTGCCGCGTCTGATACTGCTGCCATCGATGCCAGTTGAAGGAGACGGCGAGGATGGAAAAGCCGAGTCCCAAGAGGACCAGCAAGACGGAAGCAGTCGAGGGGGGCCATCCCCAGCGCGACGATGCGGATCCCGGAAGTTCCCAGGTTTCCGGTTGGGGGGTGGAGCCCTGCCGGCGGTCCGACTCGGAGGCTGACATTGTGATCAGCCTCCTCTCCAGGGCCGAGAAATGACGCGGAGTTCATGGCTTTCATCGGCTCGAGCCATTTCGTAATAGAGCAGTTCTCGATTACCGACGGTGATTCGGTCGAAATACCGGAGTGCCCCGGTCTGCCGGGGCGTCGTCATCAAGGGGGCCTCCGTCGTGACTCGGTGGAACGTCTGAAGATCAACGCTGTAAACCAAGCCGACTCGCTCCTCATAATTCTCCTCGACTCGAGCAGCCCCATCATAGAGTCCCAACCAGACTCCCTCCTGCCGCCAGAGGCAACTGATCCTCGCGCAGTAGCGGTCCCATCCCGATTCGGAGGGCCCGAAGATCTCGCCTTTCCAATCCCAGTTATATCCATCCGCGCTGACCGCCAATCCTGTGGCCGAGCGAACTCGCCCCGTGTTGTAGGCATCCTGGGAGGCATGCAGTTCGTCATCTTCCTCGCCGACGACGGTCGCGATGCTGACAAGCATGTGGTAGCGATTGGCAAATCGAAACACGTACGGATCTTTCACTCCCGCCAAACCCAAGTATCCCGGCTGAAAGACAGGCTCTCTTTTTCGCAGATCCCACTGATCCGGCTGACCGCCGGAAACCAAATCGATTCGCCAGCGGTTGTCCTGAGGATCGACATAGCTGACCAGGAGCCCCCATTTCTTGTCGGGAAGTCGCAGAATCGCGCATCGTTCGATGCTGGGAGAGTCGATCTCCGTTCGCGCGGCTTTCCAGATGGTGTCGAAATGCAGGCCATCCCAACTGCGGGCCAGATGGATTTCAGCCCCTCGATCCGGCATGACTCCCCTGGGCCGCCGCCAACGCATGATCAGGTAGTAGCTGGCCGAGGCGATATCGTAATAGATGCCAGGGGCCCCGGTCCAATAACCGGGCTCTTGGGACAGCGGTTCACGAATGACGCGTCCCAACTCGGGATCAAACGGAGAAAAGCTGGCCCAGTCGCGGTTTTCGTTCATGAGAAGGTTTCTTCGGGTAGCTGGGGATGAAACCCATCGATCGTTCGAGTTTTCCAGGGGAGTCCCGCCAGTGATGGTCGACCAGGCGGCTTTCCGGTCCGTGAGGTATTGAGGAGGGGGAGGCCCGTGCGTTGAGCGGGCGATGGCTCGATGCCTGCTTACTTGTTTCGTCTAACTTGTTGTATCCAACTTGTTGTATCCAACCTGTTTCGTCTAACCTGCTTCGTCTAACTGGCCGTGTCTGCTTCGTCGCGGGAATTCTCGGGCGTAAGGGTCGGCCGGAGCAGCGGAACGTCGAGTGATTGCTGAAAGGCATCGGCAACGGCCAGCAAGGATTCCTCGTCGAAGTGTCGCCCGGTCATCGTCGTCACTCGAGGGACCGTCACTCCATCACGCTCCTCCATTCCGGCCGGAACCGCGATCGTCGGATGTCCCGTGTGGTTGGTGATGGCCAGATCGTCACCCCCGATGTACAGGTCGATTTCGCGAAACAGGTCTCGCATGTCACGCATGATCAGCCCGCGAACTCGACTCGCCCGCACATACTCGACCGCCGGCACCAGTTCTCCTTGATGGAAAGTCCCTGGCCAGCGGTTCAGTCCATCGGTCACCTTTTGCCGAACCAAGTCGTCGAACATGCAGGCCGCCTCGACCGACAGGATGAAGGCCAAGTCACTGGCCCGGTATCGATCCGGTAATTCGATCGGAAGCAGTTGTGCCCCGACATCCCGTAGTCGAGCGACATCCTCGGGGTCCGCGGGGGAACGTTCTCCGGTGACATAGCCGATAC
>JBJHCD010000935.1:0-2666 GCA_050485845.1 Pirellulaceae bacterium
GGGCATGTGAACGGGTTTACACGCCTTGGCCCGACATGGAGCGGGAACTTCGTAGCCACGACGTTCCTCTATACAGCCTGGAGAACTTCACTCCGCTCCATGAATTCGACGTTCTGGGATTCTCGCTACAGTACGAGATCTGCTACTCGAACATTCTCACCATGCTCGACTTGGGCCGAGTTCCCCTGCGGGGGCACCAGCGAACGATGGCCGATCCGTTGGTCATCGCCGGTGGTCCTTGTGCTCAAAATCCCGAGCCTCTGGTTCCCTTTATCGATTTGTTTGTCACGGGAGATGGCGAGCCGAGTTTGCCGCAAATCTGCGATCTCTGGCTGCGGCTCAAGGAGGAATGCCGGAGCATGGGAGGTTTGGCGACCGGCGAGGCGGGGCGTCAACAGCGCGAGGAGATGCTGGCTCGGATGGCCGCCGAACTTCCATTCGCTTACGTCCCGAGATTCTATGAGCCGGAATATCGCGACGGACGTTTCGTGGCCCTCCATCGCACGCGAACCGACGTCCCCGAGACGATCGAACCGGCCGTGATCTCCGATCTCGAGTCGATTCCGCTCCCCACCAAGCCGATCGTCCCCTTCGTGGAATGCATTCATGATCGGATTGCGATTGAAATCATGCGGGGTTGTCCCTGGCAGTGCCGATTCTGTCAAAGCACTGTCATCAAGCGTCCCCTCCGAATCCGCTCGGTCGAAACCATCGTCCAAGGGGCACTGGAAAGTTACCGGAACACCGGCCAGAACGAGATCTCCATCCTGTCACTCTCGAGCAGCGACTACCCTCATTTCACGGAACTAGTCACTCGACTGAAAGAAGTCTTCAGGCCCTTGGGGGTCAACGTCTCCGTCCCGAGTCTCCGAGTCAACGAACAACTGCGGAGCATTGCGGAGCTGATCGGGAACACTCGACGCTCCAGCCTCACGCTCGCTCCCGAAGTGGCTCGAGATGACATGCGGGAGCAGATCCGCAAGAAAATCAAGAACGAAGACTTGTACGAAGGTTGCCGCGCGGCGTTCCAGCACAACTACGAAAGTGTGAAGCTGTATTTTCTCTGCGGCCTTCCGGGCGAGCGCCGAGTCGACCTGGACGGAATCATCGAGATGGCGGAGACGATCGCTCGGATTTCCAAGGAGGAACGGGGGCGATTCTGCAAGGTGACCGCCAGCGTTTCCAATTTCGTCCCCAAGGCCCACACTCCCTACCAGTGGAACGCGATGCAAACTCGCGAATACTTCCAGGATGCCCACCGCTACCTCCGCCAGCAGCGTCGCATCCGCAGCGTGCAAGTGAAGTGCCACGATACCGACACCAGTCTGTTGGAAGGTGTTTTCAGTCGCGGGGATCGACGGTGTGGTGAAGCGATCGAACTGGCTTGGCGGCGGGGAGCCCGCATGGACAGTTGGACCGAACATTTGAAGCCCGATCTCTGGTGGAACGCGTTGGCCGAATGCGGCGTCGATGTACAGAACGTCCTCCATACACCCTATGAAATCGGCCAGAGGCTCCCTTGGGACCACCTCAACGTCAAGTATGGTCGCACGTTCCTGGAGAAGGAACAGAACCGTTCGGTCGTCCAGTTATCCGCCATGGCATCCGCCCAGTGAATGCCGATCGCTCCCTTCGTCACAACTCGAACACTCCCACTCTCCACCGGTTCGCGTCCACACTCTTTCCTTTACGACTTCTCGACTCCTCTACTTCTCTGCCGCCACTCCATGTCCGAGCCATCGATAGACCGAAATCAGACTGACCGGCATCTGGTTGATCCTTCTCCCTCGTCCAATCGGGGTGCTGACCCAGGGATCAGGCTGGGAGACTTTCAGAACCTGATTCGAGAAATGTACCTTCCCAAGGATGTGGCCCGAGGGATCGACGGTACCTTTATGTGGCTGATGGAGGAGGTCGGCGAACTGGCGGGGGCACTCCGAAGTGGGACGCCGGAAGAGAAGGCGGCCGAGTTTGCCGACGTCCTGGCTTGGCTGGCCACGATTGCCAATGTGGCCGAAGTCGATCTGGAAGCAGCCGTGAGGAATAAATACGGAGGGGGCTGTCCTGGCTGCGGGGCCATGAAGTGCCAATGCGACGACCAAGGTAAACCGTAGCCGAAAACCATCGTATACTTCTACTTCCCTTCCAGTGCTTTCATCGACCTGATCCTTTCGCCCAACCTTGATTGAGCACCTTCCGCATGACTTACCGCTCGACCCCTACCGGTTGGCCTCGTCTTCGACGTTGGACCGCTCTGTACCCCTGGGGATTGCTGTTCGTCCCCATGTTGCTCGGCATCCCATTCCACCTGCCGTCGGCCCACGCGGCGCCTCAGGAAGTGGAAGAAGCCGAAGAAGTGGAAGGGAACACCGAGGGACCTACGGATCTCGCCGATCCCGCGGATTCCGAGGATCCCGCGGCCCACGACACGTCTCCCCAGGGCTCCTCTCCGAATGCCGCTGAGGCCGAACCGATCAGTCCCCTCGCCAAGGGGAAGCAGCTTCAAGTAAGCCGCGTGACGGTCGGACTGGGCAATCACTGGAAGATCGGACACTGGACTCCGGTGCGAATTGAACTCCAATCAACCGGCGAAGCAGTCCAGGGGAGTCTGACCCTGACGCTTCCGGATGGCACGGTGGAGACCGTTCCCACCGACGGATCCGTGT
>JBJHCD010000936.1:0-2661 GCA_050485845.1 Pirellulaceae bacterium
GTCTGGTGACGCTGCTTGACCTCGATGAATTTCGGCAGGTCGGGGTAGTCGCCATCCATGCTATAGACCCCCTCGATAACCACCAGCACTCGATGGTAGGCATGCCGGACTTCCCGCAGGATGTTGTCGAGCGTTTTCCAATCATTATGCGGGAAGGCTCGACGCCGAGCCCCCGAGAGAATGGCCCCCTGCATGATGCTGTTGTGAGCCAGGGCGTCATGGAGGATCAGATCTCCCGGACGAAAGAGATGGCCGATGGTCGATTCGTTGGTGGCGTGCCCTCCCACGAATACAATGGAATCCTCCACCCCCACGAAGTCGGCAATCGTCTTCTCCAGCCGGCGATGAATGGTCTTTTCTCCTGAGACGAGCCGGCTGGCGGAGACACTGGTGCCGAATTGCGTGACCGCATCCCGCGCCGCCTCGGAAACAACCGGATCGCCCGACATTCCCAGGTAGTTGTAGCTGGCGAAACTCAGCAGTTCCCGGCCATCCACCACGGTCGTGTCTCGAGTGAGTCCCTCGTGGGCCGTGAAATAGGGGTTGCCTCCACCGACCGCCTCCAGTTGAGTCATCTGGAGCTTCAGGCGACGGTACTCGGGAAGAAGCTCAAACCGATAGTCCTCGGCCGCCGGAGCGTAGTCTTCGGGACGAGGAGGGAGATTGGGCGTGGAATCGGCCGTGGGAGCGACAACATTCGGAGTGCTGCCGAGATGCTTTTCGACAGCCAACGCGACGTCGCGCACGGTTTCAATCTGATCCAGGACCTCGACCGGAAAGCGAGCCCCAAAGGAATCCTCCAACGAACTGGCGATCTCCAGTCGCTCCAACGAGTCGAGTCCCAGATCGAGGACGATGTTCGTGTCGAGCGTCAGTTGCTTGGCCCGCTCCTTGGCCACGGCGCGAATTTTGGCAAAGACCAGACGGGCAATGGTCGGGTTAACGGCTCCCTGCGCGCCGGTCGAACTGACTGGAGTGCCGCCATCCTGGCCGTTTCGATGACTGGATGTTACTTTCCCCGCAGTGGCTTTGGCAGGTCGTCCCGCCCCCCCGATTCCTGAGGTTCCAGTCCCCGACTCTTCGGCCGTACAACATTCCGCGCCGGTTCGCGCCAATCCGACATCCAGTAGTGCGTCCTGCTCCACCGCCGAGTCGGCTCGGCGAACCGTGTCGGCCGGCGCTTCCCACGAAAGCCACTGATCCACAACGCGGAGGTTGCCATCCAGGAAATCTTGGCGGCAGGCGTGTCGCTGGAGTTTTCCGCTGGAAGTGGTGGGAACGGAGGCGTATTTGACCAGAATGACCGCGTCGGGAGGAAGTTCGTGATCGCGAGTGACATCGCGTCGAATGGCTTGAATGACGTCCTCCCACTGATCGCTTCGTTTCCGTTCCACCTCGCAGACGATCACCAGTCGCTCTTGCCCATCCTGCTCGACGGCGAAGGCGACCACGCCCCCCTGCTGGACGCGGGGGCTCGCGTATTCCGCCGTCAGTTCAATGTCTTGAGGGTAACGATTGACGCCACGCACAATGATCATGTCCTTGAGGCGTCCGGTGACATAAAGTTCTCCCTGGTGGAAGAATCCAAGGTCTCCAGTCCGGAGAAACGGACCTTCGCCCGAGTCGCTTAGTCGGGCCTGGAAAATCTGCTCGGTCGCTTCGGGCTTATTCCAGTAACCAAGTCCCACGCTGGGGCTCCGGACCCAAATCTCGCCAACTCGGTCCTCTGGCAGTTGCACATGCGTGTCCGGATCGACGATCACCACGTCCTCATCCGGAAGAACTCGGCCCGAACTGGCCAGTTCGCGAGCCATGTCGGCCGTCGGCTCGACCAACTGGACTTGGTGTTGATCCAGGGCTCGGCCATCCACGGTCAGGATGGTGGGGGCCCGTTCCTTGTAGCTGCCGGTGACGATCAGCGTGGTCTCGGCCATCCCGTAACAGGGGTAGAACGCTTCTGGACGAAACCCGTAGGGCGCGAATCGTTCGCTGAACTGGGCGATGGTGTCGCGGCGGACCGGTTCGGCCCCGTTATAGGCAACCTCCCAGGACCGGAGGTCGATCCCGGCCAGTTCATCGTCAGTGATTTTTTGCACGCAGAGGTCGTAGGCGAAGTTCGGTCCTCCACTGATGGTGACGCCGTATTGGGAGATACAGCGCAGCCACCGGACCGGCTTGGCCAGGTACATGAAGGGAGACATCATCACGTTGGGACGACCGAAGAAGAGGGGCTTTAGCACCCCTCCCACCAGCCCCATGTCGAGATAGGTGGGGAGCCAGGTCATGCCGACGCCGTCCCGAGTTGCTTCGAAGGCGTAGGTGATCAGTCCGACGTTGTGCATGATGTTGCCATGCGACAGGACGACTCCCTTGGGGGTGCCGGTCGATCCGGATGTGTACTGCAGGATGGCGAGATCCTCGCCCGTCAGAGCGGGGGGAGTCCAGCGCTCGGCTCGAGCTGGTGGGACATGGTCCGTGGCAATCCAGTCGAGTTGGCTGAGGGCTTTGGCGTCTCCGAGCATTCCGCCGATACGTTCGCAGATGCTCCCGACGGTCAGAGCGGCCTTGGCTTCGGCGTCATCGGAGATGGCCAGGATCCGCATCATGTTTCGGTTGCGGCGGGGGGGGTAGGCGGGAATGGCAACCGCGCCGGCGAAAAGG
>JBJHCD010000937.1:0-2660 GCA_050485845.1 Pirellulaceae bacterium
TCTCGTCGGTGGGCGGCGACGAGCGGCCTTCTCCGTGGAGCCAAGTTGCGCGACGGACGTCGGCAACCCGCGAGCAGCAGCCGCAGGCGGCCCTTTGCCGGCGGGAGCAGTAGTATTCACCTCACACGGGCAGGAACGTTTTTCCCCGGTTGGAAACGACGACGGGCACACCGGGTCGGGATTCGGCTCAGGATCGACGTGAGGTGAAGTTCGACCGGCTTGCCTGGCAGGCCCTGTGTGTGCTTGACTCGATCGGTCGGGCCGGGCACCTCGGCGATGATCGTCTTCGCATCCATGTCGTAGTAGAACGCGTGCTCGATCTGCAGCCCAAGGAAACGGGGAGATAGTTGGCGGTGCCAAGTCTTCGGCGGCCCCCACGCGAACCACACGATCGGCGGCAATTCCGACTCAGTGTCGCAGGTCAGCGGCCGGTGAATTCCGGCATGCCCCTTCATGGCATCGTCAAGTGACTTGTTGCAGACGTAGAACAGGTTCCAGATCCGCACATACGCGCCACACGGGATCTCGACTCCTGCCTGCTCGTAGGCGTTCCGGAAACGATTCCGCACGTAGGGAAGCAGCTTGTCACCGTCGAGCGAGATGGGCGCGAGACGATTGAGTATCTTGCCGTTCGCCGAGCCGGGGTTTTTTGCAATGATCGCAGCGACGCACCGGTCGTCCTCACCGGGCTTTTCGTCCCGAAGGCAAATCCGTGTGTCGAGCCGGAACTGATGACCCTTGTGCATCCGAAAGCAAGCGAAGTAGGGCATGGGCGCACTCCCGTCAGTTTATGCTTGGTGCTCGACAAATCCGAAACGTCACTTCCGATACTCGCTCCCCCTCCGGTTCGTCAAGCAGCTGTTCAGCTCGACTGAGGGTGCCTTGAATGTCGCCGTCGATGAGCTGGAATCGCTTTCTATTCAGCTCGGCATTCAGATCACCTCCTTGCCGGAATTTTCTCTTCGAGGATAACCCGCCCGCAGAGATTGACAATCTCGTCCTCGGCGACGCCCGCATCACGCACGGCCAACTTCGTGGCTCGTATGGCAGCAAGACAGACTTTCGCCCATTCGGAGCCCGCGCAAAGCACTTGCCCTGTTTCCTCCATGTTGAATTCAACTTGTTTCACGAACTGACGAAACCAGTCGTGCGCGGATTCGGAGATTTCTCCGGCGCTGGATTCAGGCTGTTTCTTGACGGCCATCGCGCGGCCCTGTGTCCTGCACTGCGGTCGCCAATGCGTGCACCGCGAGCTTGGCAGCCTGACGGTAGTGCTCCAGTGTGATCAGCCCGGGTGGATTGTCGTTTTTCGCCAGTTCTTTCGCCTGGACGGCAACCTGCTCCGCGAAGAAATAAAGTCCGTTGGTGCGGCGGACGTTCTCTCCCCGACTTCGAAAAAAGGGTTGAGCTTCCTCCCTTCACGCGGCGTTGTGACTTGGCCCATGATTCCGGCAAGTCCAGTGGTCGAAACGAGTAGTGGTCACTTCGTTCAGGGCAGTTTGGCTGGCAACCGTTGTTGTACCGCTGGGGCGCGTGGCATAATGTGAAAGCGAAAGTCGCATCCCAGGGAGAATCCGACGTGACCACAACCGTTCATCTCACGGAAGAAGAACTCGCCGAATTGAAGGAGTTGACCAAGCTGGATGACCCGGCCATGGCTGTCCGTGCGGCGATGCAGGATTACTTGCGTTACGCGCGGCGACTACAGCTGAAGCAGTTGTCTGGCCGTGTCCACATGCAAGACAACTGGCAGGAACTAGAGGCAGCGGAATTGGAATCGCAACGTGACACCGACGGAATTGGTACTGATTGATACATGCGTCTGGGTGCCCTTCTTTAACCGGCCTCAATCAGCGGAGAAAGCGGCAGTCGATGGTCTTTTGGACGAAGACCTCGCAACTTTGATCGGTCCGATCCTGGCTGAGGTTCTTCAAGGCTTTCGCCGCAACGACCGGGCAGATTGGGTTGCCTCCTCGCTTCGTGGGCTACACTATGTCGAGCTGCCATGGGAGGATTGGTGTGCCGCAGCGCAGCTGGGACGCGGATTAGCCGCTCATGGGCACCGACTGCCACTCACGGACCGAGGCCCTAGCGGCGGTTGCATTGCGATTGAATGCGGCGGTGTTTACCACGGATCCGCACTTCGACCGGATCCGGGGTCTGAAACGATTTGTTCCAGGTAGCTGAGACTCTTGGACACGGATAATCTTTCTTAAGAAGGTCGGGTGGTGCGGCGGACCTAGGGTGAGTTGCGGTAAGTGGCGTGCCTGCGGGAGGATGCTTCCAGGAGACGCGGCTTACCTGAAAAAACCGGTGCTGGCGCTTAGAAGGGGGCCTCGTCGGTTCGGGGGCGAGACGCGGCCTTCTCCGTAGATCCAGGAATGAGCCAGATCGGCGACCTTGGCGGCCAGCGGCAGGTCATCGATTCGCCATGGGCGTATCTCCTGGGAAAGAGGTTGGAACGGGACAAACCTGAAAAAACACGGACATGCACCACCGGACTTCGGCCGCCTGGCTGGGGCGCGAGGCGGACGAGATCCGGCGTCATGAATGTGAGCGTTGCATCCGTGGCGTCTTGGGCCGGGTGGTAGCTTGAAGTGTTTGTCACTTCACCACGGGAGGTCCGAATGGCCAAGAAGAAGAGCAAGGATAAAGAGTCG
>JBJHCD010000938.1:0-2657 GCA_050485845.1 Pirellulaceae bacterium
GCATTGCGGCACACCCATCTCCCACGCAACAGGTGGTGATTGGCTGGCGGTGTCCCGTCGCCACGACGCTTCGAGTTACCGGGGCGGTCCAGCATGCTCATCCGGAATGTGGCAACGGCGTCACGTGGGCGTTGGAATTGCGGCGTGGCAAGACTCGCCGACGTCTGGCCGCTGGAGTCGCCCATGGACCGGAATTGGTCCGCTGGGACCCCATCGATTCCGTGACGGTCCGTCGCGGGGACGTGATCGTTTTGGCAATCGGCCCCCGAGATGGCAACCATTCGTGTGACTTGACCGCGGTGGATCTCACCCTGACATCGGAAGACGCCGAATGGGATCTGGCTCAAGATGTCTCTCCCCGCATCTTGGCGGGAAATCCACAGGGCGATCAACAGGGGAATCCGGATGTGTGGCATTTCTTTGGCGAACCCGATTCGGGTGAAACTCCCACGGCCATTCCCGCGGGTTCACTCCTGGCCCGTTGGCAGTCGTCTTTCGCCGAAGGGGAGAGCCTTCAGGAAAACCATCCGGAAAAACGGCAGTTAGCGCGATCGCTCGAAGCCATGCTGCAAGACGACGCCCCCGTGCCCGACAATCCCTCCGATGTGGCCCTGGTCCGACAGATACTCTCCCTGGGAGGCCCGCTCCTCTCGGCCATGCCGACGCCCACTCAAGAGAAGTCACCCACTGAAAAATCTCCTGAGGAAAAATCTCCTGGAGACCAGACGAGTCAGCCCGAGGAGGTCGGATGGTCGGTTTATGGACTGGCCCCGGAGCGATTCGGGCGACTTCGGTCGGGAGACTTTTTGGAGCCCAACAGCCTGGCTGTTCAAGCTCCCGAAGTGCTGGAGATTCGTCTGCCTGCCGATTTCGCCGCCGGGTATGAACTCGTGGTATCCGGCATGCTGGCTCCCGAGGAGGGACGCGAAGGAAGCGTGCAGTTGGAAGCCGGCACGAGTCGCCCCATGTTGGAAGAACTGGATCCCCGTTTGCCGGTACTCGTGGCGGACAGGGGGCCGGCGAGGGAACGCTTCGAATCGGCGTTTGACGCCATCCGGCAACTCTTTCCCGCGGCACTCTGCTACGAGCGTATCGTTCCGGTGGATGAAGTCGTGACGCTGACGCTCTTCTACCGCGAGGACGACCATCTGCAGCGTCTGATGCTTGAGCCTGGCGAGATCGCGGAACTCGACCGATTGTGGAACGAACTGTTCTACATCAGCCAAGAGCCTCTGCAGTTGGCCGACGCGTTCGAGCAACTGGTGGAGTATGCGACCCAGGACAGTCCACACATGGTGAAGGCACTGGCCCCCATGACCGAACCGGTTCAGAATCGAGCGGCCGATTATCGGCAAATGCTGCTCGACACCGAATCCGTCCAACTCGAAGACCTCTGGAGATTCGCTCGGCGAGCCTATCGGCGTCCACTGGCGGATCAGGAGATCGAGCAATTTCAGTCGCTCTACTCCCACCTAAGACAACAGGACATTTCGCATGAAGACGCCTTTCGCGTAACCTTGGCGCGGATTCTGGTGGCTCCCGCTTTCTTGTATCGGATTGAGCGGCCACGGCCGGGAGAGAGTCAGTATCCTGTCTCCGACTTCGAGCTGGCGAATCGTTTGAGCTATTTCCTGTGGTCTTCCCTGCCGGACGAGGCCTTGCTGGAGGATGCCCAGGCAGGGAGGCTTCGAGATCCAGCGGTTCTGCTGGGGCACCTTCACCGCATGCGAGCTGACGAAAAAACCCAACGGTTCGCCAAGGAGTTCGGTGGCCAGTGGCTGCATATTCATGAGTTCGATCAGCATGATGAGAAAAGTGAGCGGCACTTTCCGACGTTTTCGGAGTTGCGGGGATTGATGTATGAAGAGTCGATTCACGTCTTTCGCGATCTGTTTCAAGAGGACCGTTCGATCCTGGATCTTTTGGATACCGACGCGACTTACCTGAACGAGACGCTGGCCCAGCACTATGGAATCCCTGGAGTGCAGGGAACCGAGTGGCGGCGAGTAGAGGGTGTCCGGCAGTTTTCCCGTGGTGGAATCCTGACTCAGGCAGCGACGCTTTCGAAGCAATCGGGGGCCTCGCGAACCAGCCCGATTCTTCGGGGCAACTGGATCAGTGAAGTGGTGTTGGGAGAACGACTTCCCCGTCCCCCTCCCGACGTCCCCGTGCTGGCGGACGCGCTGCCCGAGGGCCTGACGGAGCGTCAGCTGATCGAAAAACACAGCGCGGATCCGGCGTGCGCCAAGTGTCACGAGCGCATCGACCCATTCGGTTTCGCCTTGGAGCATTTTGATGCGATCGGGCGATTTCGGGAACGAGATTCCGCGGGACTCCCCATCGACGCCCAGACGGAACTGCCGGATGGAACCAGCCTGGAGGGGCACGCGGGCCTGCAAAGGTATTTGCGAGAAGAGCGTCGAACCGACTTTGTTCGGCAGTTTTGCCGAAAACTGTTCGGCTACGCCCTGGGACGCTCCATTCAACTTTCCGATGAACCGCTGCTCGATGAAATGGTCGAGTCGCTTGAGAAGCGAGACTATCGCGTGACGGCCGCCCTGGAATCGATTGTGCTCAGCCCGCAGTTCCGGGAGATTCGAGGCCAGGATTGGCTCGACGAGCAGTAGGACGAAAAGTAAACCGACACACTCCAAATC
>JBJHCD010000939.1:0-2652 GCA_050485845.1 Pirellulaceae bacterium
TTCGAGCCCGGATCACTCGCCGATCGTCTGTTGATTCTAGGCCGCGAAGAAGGTCGCGAAGAAGGTCGCGAAGAAGGCAAGCTGGCGGGAAAGATCCAGATGCTGCAAGAACTACTTGGAGAACCGGTGTCCACGGACAACGAGTTGCTGTCGCGCGATCGGGAATCGCTGCTGGTCGAGCTTGCCGGCCTTCAAGCACGTCTCCGCCGCCGCGACACGTGAGGGCAACGCGATCCGGCACTCCCATTTCCCCGTTTTTCCTCCTGACGCGGGAATTTGCAAACGCCCGGCCCAGGAAGACTCTTTGAGCACGAGTGCCCGGATCCCTGACGATCCGTTCAAGAGTCGGACCGAAATCTACCGTCTTGCCTTCCGCATTCGTGGGAGCAAGGTGTCGGCGAGAAGGACTCCTGTCTTGCCGCCGGTGGGTGTCGGTGGGGAACCGCGAATGAACACTGACGAACACTGATCAGAAGGAATTGGTCAGGCATGTTGCCAGGACAAGCCCACGGTTGGTCGGCGGTGAGTGGATGAAAGGGTCTGCCTCGTCCGTGGCACACGGTCAATGCTGCCCTATTAGCGTCCGTCAGCGTTTATCCGTGGTCCCCTCCTGTCCTGAGCTGGGGCGAGGGGAAGGCTCGCTCGTTGACAATAGCACGACCATACTCACCCGGGGGCGTGACAACAGGTTGTTCGGCTCTCGATCCGTTCGTACGTTGGTGGCATGTCAACCGTTCGGCCCAGTTTGTATTGGCAGAGCGTCCTGGAAGCGGTTGACCTCCGGTTGGGAACCGCGAATGAACGCTGATGGACACTGATGGCAAAAATCGACAGCCGTGTTGCCAGGAGGAACTACGAACTCGTTGACGGTGGGTGGGTAGTTGGCTGCGGCTCGCCGTGATCGCGACGCTAGGGTTCATGCGGTCTCATTAGCGTCCCTGAGTGTTCATCAGCGGTGCCGTTGCCGAGTTCATTTCCCCGTTTTTCCCTCGGATTGTTCAGCGCGATTTGGCGCCGGCCGGCAGCGCGGGTATATTCGGCGGGGTTGGGAACCGAGTAGAAGAGGCCGTCCACTCTAGATCGCAATCCGGCGCGGCTCCTGGCGTAGCGGCGGATCTTGCCTGGAGGCGAATCATGTCTCGGCACAGCGTCCGCGGCGTCACGGTGCTGGAACTGATGGTTTCCGTCGCCGTGATCGGTGTACTGGTGACTTTGCTCCTTCCCGCCGCTCAGTCGGCTCGGGAGGCGGCGAGGCGGACCCAATGCAAATCCAACTTGCGCCAAATGGGGCTGGCACTTCAGAACTACGAGTCCAGTCACCGCCAATTTCCCCCCGGCTACACGTTGCCCGGCGGCGCGATGTGGTCCGCCCTGGGTCGGTGATGAATTCTCCGATGGGATCTTTTGCCTCAATAGCCGCACTCGACTGCCCCACATCCGTGACGGGACCTCGTACACCATCGCCATCGGCGAAGCCCTGTTCCGCATCGACATCATCGACGACGACTTCAACAACAACCCGCAAGTTGTCGACCACTTTGTCTTGTGCAATCTCTGACTTCCCGCAATCGCTCATTTCTAGACGAGTGACAGCCGATAAGTCCCTGTAATCCTTAAAGGCAGTAAACTTTGCCAGCACCTCGCACGCGATGATTCATCCGGAGCGGAGCGGACCGGACCGGAATATCCATGGGACAGCCAGCCTACCGTCACATACCCTCGCCACATCGACCGGCCCTCGCGGTGCGAGCCGAGCGAAGTCGCCACCGGTTCGGGGTTCGTTGTGCCCCTCAGGGTGCTTGGTGGCGCATCGCCCTGGTCGCAATGTTGGTGTTGAGTGGCTTTTCCCCGTTCCCGGCTGAGGCCCTCCCCGGTGCATGCGGGGCGCGGTGGCTGGTATCCGGCGGCCTCGCCACCGCCAAAGGGGAAGACATCACTTTTGAACTCAGTAATTCCTCGGTGCCCTTTATCCAATCAGTCGGCTACTTCTCGACAGAAGGGATGTCGGAACGAGGCTGGCTCGAGCAGGAACGAGAGACTGATTCAGACGGCGGCGACTGGCGAACTGATCGGCGAACTGATTGGGGAACTGATTGGGGAACTGATTGGAGAGGCGACTGGGGAATAAGTGGGACGAGCGACAGGTCGAGCGACGGCGACGACTGGATGCCCGACGCGGAGGGAGAGGGGGATCGTGAAGGGGAGGGTTCCGGCCCGTCCCTGGGGGATCCACTGGAGAGTTTGGGTAAAGAAGGGGTGTTGGTGGAAGAGGGTGGATTGGGGGTGCCCAGTTCCGAGGCGAAGTGGTTCGAGAAGATGAGCGTTCGGGGCTACTCCCAGTTTCGCTACAATCGGCTTGCCGAAACGAATCCGGACGTGCGGAGTCCACAGGGAGACCGTTCAATCGGGGCCGGCAATTCGTTTTTCCTCCGCCGGGCTCGAATGATCTTCAGCGGAGATGCGGGGGATTACGTCTCCTACTACATTCAGCCCGATTTTGCCTCGGGAGCGACCGGGCCGAATCCGCTGCACTTCTTGCAAATCCGTGACTTCTACGTCGATATCGCCATCGACCCCGCCAAGGAGCACCGGTTTCGCGTTGGGCAGTCGAAAGTCCCCTATGGGTTTGAGTATCTTCAATCTAGCCAGAAT
>JBJHCD010000940.1:0-2638 GCA_050485845.1 Pirellulaceae bacterium
GCATAATCAAGCGGGGGGCGCGAACCGTGGAATCCGTATCGCGCCACGCGCCAGAGTCCCCGTTCCTTCGCTCGGTTGTGGAGGGTCTCGGTTGTGGAGGATCCTCCGTTGCGACTGGTGTCGGTTGCTTGCGGGGTAGTCCCGGAGTGTGGAGGCTTAATTGTTTCGAATCACCCGGACATGTGGCGGATCGGCGAAGTCGCGATGATGAGCCGCGATTTCTTCGGGAGTCATCTCTCCCAACTTGACTCGGAGCCGATAACGCACCTCGAGCGGTCGGTCTTCATCCAATTCGTATTCGAAGTAGGAGCCGAAACGAGCGTAGTCGCGTTCGCTGAATCGAGATTCCTTGGGGTTGGTGGGGAGGTCGAGATAGGCGACCGTGTAACGCTGTCCAGCTCGAACGAAGCTCAAGCCCTTCCAAGGAAGGTTGGCCTCACTGGAGTCTTGGGGCCAGTTTCGTGTCTCTCCCGGTTTTCCGGTCCCATCGACTCGGACGTAAAACGTATCCCCTTTGGTGTCGGCGGCGACTTCATTATGAGCGCGGAATTGGAAGCCGGCATGTTGCGGGTCGCCGGCCAGCATCAGCGGTCCAACTTGGCTTTCCAGTCGGGACGAAAACTCGATCAGGTGCCCTTCGGAGACATTGTAGGCGGCCAGTTCCCGATGTTCTCGAGCGAACTCCAGCTTCTCCTTGCCATGCCAGCCGATTGCCACTCGGTGCCGTCCGACGATTGGTCCCACGTCTTGCTGGAGTAAGTCGGCGTGCCGTTGGTGGTCGTCCCCTCGGCAATGCCAGACGTCGGCCTGCACGCCATCGCCGTAGGAGCAGCGATTGAATCCGTAGAAGATGCCTCGGTGGTGCGGGAAGAGGATGTTGTCGAATTCGTAGGGGTTCTGGCCGTCGGGCCCGTTGGTCAGTAGATAGTCGCCTGTCGGATCGAAGAGGTGATGGAACACCTTGTAAGTCAGGAAGCGGTCTTCGGGGGTGGATTCATCGAGTGATTGATGCATGTAGCGCATCACGGGGCGATTGCCGAATTGCAACTCGGAAAAGCCCCCTTCATGATCCTTCCACTGGAAGCCTGTCTCCCCCGTGTGGTCGGCTGCTTCGAGCCGATACTCGATTGTTTCGCCCGCCTCCAATTGAGGAAGGACGAAATGGAGTTCTCGCAGTTGGTTGCCGGCGGTCGATTCGCTGGATTGATGGAGCAGGCCGGGTCGAGTGATTTGGCCGATGACCGTGGGGCCGTTTTCGGGAACCAGCTTCACGGTGTGCAGCGTCAGGGCTTCGGCGGGAAGTTCGATAGCGACGGCAATTGGGGTTTCATGGCGGGAATGTTCCCCCGCGGCAACCTCGATTCGTATTTCGCCCAGTCCTTCCGCGATGGCGCGAGCCGGCATGGAGACCGTGATCAGTCCGGCGATCATGAGGAACAATCCGGTGACGAGCAGGCTGGGGGGCGAGTGGCGACGAGCGGGTTGGAGGGGCCGGGCCGGCGTGATAGTCATGAAAGGACTCCTCATAGGGGAGCGTGAAAAAGGGAGCCCTGGGACGGGTGGTGGTACGGGAGCGTCCCAGATGTCCGGTGAAAACTCTGTTGGCACCGCTCGAAAAAAAACGCTAACATGATGAGGTGTCATCAGTTGCAGATCATTCGGAGCGAGGTTCGTTCCTAGTGTAAGTCAGCGATGAAGTCGCGTAAAGCAGTTCCACTGGCTCGACTTGTCCGCGGAAACACCGCTTAATTGCGTGTGGAAACACCCTGTTCTTGTTGAGTGAACGTGCGTTTCTGCTTGTGGGGGAGACACGCCTCGTTCCTTGGGGAAAAATGTCCCCGGTTATTTGGGGAGACTCGCCCTGGTTACTTGAAGAGACGGCCCGGTTATTCGAAGAGACTCGCCCTGCTTACTTGGGAAGTCGCGTCCGGCTATTTGGGGCTTTGCGTCCGGTTACTCGGAGAGTCGCGCTTTGTTACTTGGAGAGACTTGCCCTGTCATTTGGGGAGAGGGAGGTTTTTGAATTGTAAATTGTCAGGCCGCCGCCGACTTCCGTCCGATCGAACCGGTTCTCGATTTGCCTTCCCTGCCTACAATAAAGGGGCCTCGAGGAGTGCCACCCGACGGTCTTCCCCCCCATGTGGATTTTCCCGCTGTCCCAGGAGCTATCGGGCATCGACCGGGAATTTTGGTAAAGTGGAAGTTGCTGCACGAAAGGCCGGTACGGTGAAGGTTGCTACAATCAAGGCCAAAGCAGCGGAGGCCAGTGCAGTAAAGGTTGGTGCAGTAAAGGTTGAGGGGTTGGGTTCAATTCAGGAGGAGGTAATGACGTGATGTTGCGATTTCCGTTTCTGAGTGATCTGGTGGAGATGTCCCTGGAGCCGGATCGATCCCGCAGGTCTTGTCTGTTGCTGATTGCTGGAACGGCCGCCGTCGGGCCCTCGCTGCTGTTGGCCAACGACGAGACTGGTCGCAGAGGACGTGGTTCGGCCGCGCGGGCGGGAGGGGCGTCGGCCAAGGAGGAACGATTCATGCCGGAATATTTTGTCGACCGACTCGAGACGCTTCCCAAAACCGATTCCGAATGGCTGAAGATCCTCACCGCCGACCAATTCAAGGTTCTGCGGAAGAAGAAGAC
>JBJHCD010000941.1:0-2631 GCA_050485845.1 Pirellulaceae bacterium
GATTAACGCCTTCCGCTTCGTGGGTTGAAGGCTGGTGTTGATGTCCTTGAGAAACTCGCCTTCCTCCGTAACGGCCAGGCGCCAGAGGAGCAGTTGTTGCATGTTGTCGAAGGAAACAGTCATGGCACTAACTCGATGGAGAAAAAGGATATTGTCGCCGAAACTTGACAAAGTCACGAATGCGATCACAGGCTCGTTCCGGGTCCTCCATGACCAAGTCATGCGGCAGGCGGAGCACCAGATAGCCGCTGACCGTCAGTTCGTAGTCACGCTGGCGGTCGGTGTGAAAAGCAGAGGGAGCCGAGTGCCAGCCGTAACCATCAACTTCCACCACCACTCGGCCGTCGGCCCAGACGAGGTCCACCAGATAGCGGTTGGAGAAAATCGTTTCCAAGCGTTGATTGAATTGAAAGAGACGTCCGAGTTGATGGTCGCGAGCCAGATGGCGAGCCAGAAGTTGCTCGCCAGGACTGGCTGGGTGAGGCCGATTCAGGATCGGCGAGACGAGATGCTTTCGTTCATCGCCGGCATCCGCCAATCGCCCGGTCCGACCCTGAGAATCGGATTCACTCGGACCACCTCCCTGGGTCGTCGAAACTTCGTCATCGCCTGAACGATGCCCCCCTGAAAGTGGCTCGCCTGATTGTGAGGCGTCTGATTGTGGACCGAGCGAAAATGGATCGAGTTGGTTGGGGGCGCGGCGGGCCGGCCTTGGGGCGACGCTCTGGGCGGATTCCCAAGGCATGACGGGGTAGCTTGACGAGCTGAAAGACTGACCGCCGACGTTGGGGGCCGCGGGCCAATCGACGGCGAGGGAATTGATCCCATCCAGTTCCTCTCGCGTCCGGAGGGTGGGGGACAGGATCACCAGGACCGAGGCATCCGCCTCGCGGGCCAGCCACTCACTGACTCGGGAAAGCCCCAGCAGGCGCTCCGAAGCGGCCTCGGCTTCCGGAACCGTAAGGGCCAGCAGTAGCTTTTCCTCGGCCAGGGCCAGCCGCATTTGTCGAGCTTGCTGTTGGGGGGAGATTCGAGGGACTTTTGGAGGCCTTCCCGACTGACAGAGTGCGATGGCTGCTTTCAGCCATGGACGGCTGACCATGGGTCGGTCATGGCTGGCGAGCCGAATAACTTCCGCCGCTTGGGCCGAATGGTCCCAGGCGTCGAGCGGTTGACCAGTAGGTCTACAAGAAGGTTGACCAGAAGCTTGTTGGGAGCGATGGGGAAGAACTTCCTGGGGAAGTACCGACTCCTGGTACCAATCGGGCCAGAGAGCCAGAAGGGCGTCGGCAATCTGGTCGAGGACTCGATCAAGCAGCTTGGCGACGGTTAGCGTCGGATCGGTGGCGATATGGAGGAGGCGCGTTCCCGAATTGGCCGAGACCCACTGCTGGAGATCGTGGTGGACAGCGCGAGGATCGGATGCGAATAGAGACGTCGCCCGCCCTGGAACGATTAGATCGGAGAGTGGCTGGCGGGTCGTCACGAAAATCCACAATGCCGTCGATTACTTCTTGAGGGGGGAAAACACGTGGCCGCAATCCGGATTGTAGCACGTCTCCCCGCCGCCACCAGCCACCCTCCACCACCCCACTTGGCGGAGGAGTTTACCGATCTGACGCCCCGGTGAGGCGGCGAATGTATTCGACTTCTTCTTGGCGATAGGGTCTGCCATCGCGGTGGAAAATGTCATGGAACCAGAGTTCGGGACGGTCGTTGTACTGCCGCAGCCAGGTATCCCAGGGGTAGATCGTCTGGGACTTGCCATCGACCAATCCCCAGTTGTAGGCGGCCACTCCCTCCTCCTTCATCAGTCCCAACAAGGGATCGAAATGGCTGTTGTTTCCTCGCGCCATGTATTCCGTGCAGAGCAGAGGACGATCGTACCTCCGCAGCCAGTCGATCCGCCGCTTCATCTCTCCCGGCGGATCATAGCAGTGGAAACTGATGACATCCGACTCCTCCAACATCACGCGATTGTATTCCGTCATGGTCTCGTGCCGTGACCAATCCCCGCGCCAGACACCCGCCGTCAGCGGCTGATCGGGCTGCACTTCCCGAGCCCACTCGAATAACTTCCGCAACAAGGCAGTCGCCATCTCCTCCTTCAGCTCCTCCGGCAACTCGGTTCGCGTTCCATCCAGCCCATAGGAATTGCGATTCGGGTTGTCGGGTTCATTGAACAAATCCCAGACTTGCACTCGGCGATCTTGGCGGAATCGACGGATCACTCCCTGCAAGTAGTCCTTCACTTCCACGTGACATTCCGGATCCGCCAGGATTTCGGCCCCTGGAGACTGGATCCAACCGGAGTTGTGCACGTGGGGCTTCGGATCAGGCTGTTTCCCTGGACGAGGATGCGGGTCCCAGACCCCGTCGAACGGGACCAACATGACACCGATCCCATGCCGGTCGGCCATCTCCAGGAACTGGTCAACTCGCTCCAGAAAACCATCCGGGTCCTGGTCCCAGGCCAGATGATGCAAGTAAACGCGGACGCTGTTGAACCCCAACGACTCGGCCCATTTCAGTTCTCGCTCGATTGTCTCCGGATCGAACGTATCGGCTTGCCACATTTCCAGTTGGTTGATCGCCGAGCTGGGAAGAAAATTGCAGCCGACCAGCCAGGAG
>JBJHCD010000942.1:0-2629 GCA_050485845.1 Pirellulaceae bacterium
TCCCCCGGCTGATTGGGGGGCTACAGGTTGGCATGACCTCGCTGCTAATACCCATTCTCCTACTGGTGGCTTGTTCCCTCACCTTGGCACTAACCCTCTGGGGGGCCGGGGAGCTGCTTGGGCCGAAGCGTCGGAGCGAGGTCAAGCAGATGCCCTACGAGAGCGGGATGGACCCGATCCACGACACGCGTCGGCGATTTGACGTTCGGTTCCACCTGGTGGCCATCGCCTTTGTGCTGTTCGACGTCGAGATTTTGTTTCTCTACCCGTGGGCGGTCGCCAGCAAACATGCGGAAGGGCTGCCGGCGATAGCGGCCACCACGGGAGATGAGACCCAGTTTTTACTGCTCGTGTTTGCGGAAGTGATGATATTCGTGGCCCTTTTGGCGGCGGGGCTGGTCTATGTCTGGCGGAAAGGTGTACTGCAATGGCGTTAGACTTGCCGGAAAATGTATTCGTCAGTCGCTTGGATGAACTCGCGAACTGGTGCCGAAAAAACAGTCTTTGGCCGATGCCCTTCGCAACAGCCTGCTGCGGCATCGAGTTGATGGCGACTGGAGCGAGTCGTCACGATATCGCTCGGTTCGGAGCCGAAGCGTTTCGGTTCAGCCCCCGGCAGTGCGACCTGATGATCGTGGCTGGGCGAGTTGTGATGAAGATGCTTCCGGTGCTCCAACGCATCTGGCAGCAGATGAATGAACCGAAGTGGTGCATTTCCATGGGAGCTTGCGCCTCGACCGGGGGCGTCTTTGACACCTACTGCGTTGTCCAAGGAATCGACCGGTTCATTCCCGTCGACATGTACGTCCCGGGCTGCCCCCCCCGTCCCGAACAATTGATCCAGGGGATTATTGACCTGCAGGATCGCATTCAGCGCGAGGGAACGATTCGGGGCAAGGAATTCGATTTGGCGGAGCGTCAGCGGCCGAAGCGGGCACTGATGGAACTACCGATTCTGGGGCAGACACCCGAGTTTCGCCGAAGCTCCCTCCTGGTCCCTTCGGCACCCTCCTCGCCAGATGTCCGGTAAGTCCTCGGCAACCAAATTCCCCGGCAACCAAAGTCCCGGTCAACTAAAACTAAAACCTTCGAAAAGCCTTGGCCCCTCCTGATTACCCCCTATCCTCTCTCTTACTTTTCCAGCCACTAACCCCTCAATGTGCCCCATGAATTCGATCAGCGAAATCGTTGCCGCCTTGAAGGCTCGGTTCGCCGGACTTCCCTTGAAGGAGTCCGAATTTCGCGGAGACACGCGCCTAGTGATTCCGTCGGGCTTCATGTCGGAGGTGTTGCGGTACTTGCGAGATCAGCAGGGCTTCGACTTGTTGGTCGACGTGACCTGCGTGGACTACTTGAACTATCGCGGGGCCGAGGCCCGCTTTGGTTTGGTCTATCTGCTGGCCCGGACCGAGGATGCTCGGCGTCTCACGATCCGCGTGCTGCTCGATGAACCTCACCTTTCCGTTCCCTCGGTTTGTTCGCTTTGGGAGGGGGCGAACTGGTTGGAGCGGGAAGTTTACGACATGTTCGGAATCGAGTTTGAGGGGCATCCCGATTTGCGCCGCATTCTTATGCCCCCCGAGTTCACGGCTCATCCGTTGCGGAAGGACTATCCGCTGCAGGGACGTGGTGAACGGCATAACTTCCCCGTGATTCGACGCGCTGACGCCTGAGAGGCAGGAAAGCAGACATGGCCGACCAGCCGATTACCTATAGCTTTGGCAGCGTGAGTGAGCTGGAGGGAATTCCAACTCAGGATTACACCTGGACGCTGAATTTCGGACCACAGCATCCCGCCACGCACACGACGCTTCGCCTGATCCTGCAATTGGATGGCGAGCGGGTGGTGCGCGCGGTCCCGGACATCGGGTACCTCCACTCCGGGTTTGAGAAGATCGGTGAGCATCTGGACTACAACCAGTACGTGACGGTCACGGACCGGATGAACTACATCTCGCCCATGGCGAACAATGTCGCTTGGCATCAGGCGGTGGAAAAGCTGTTGGGAATCGAACTCCCCCGCCGCTGCCAATACATCCGCGTCATCATCTCCGAACTGGCACGAATCAGCGATCACCTGCTCTCCACCGGCGCGATGGGGCTCGACACCGGAGCCTTCACGTTCTTCCTCTATGCGTTCTACCAGAGGGAGCGGATTTACGACATTTTTGAAACCCTCAGCGGGGCACGATTCACGAACAGTTACACGCGGGTGGGTGGAGTGATGCATGACATGACTCCTTTGGTCATTGAAAAAATCCGCCATTTCATCGACACCTTCCCGCGAACGCTGGACGACATGGAGCGTTTACTGAATCGGAACCGGATTTTCGTGGACCGCATGAAGCAAGTCGGCGTGTTGACTCGCGAGGAAGCCATTCGCCGCAGTTGCTCGGGTCCGATC
Source organism: Pirellulaceae bacterium (assembly GCA_050485845.1). Lineage (GTDB taxonomy): Bacteria > Planctomycetota > Planctomycetia > Pirellulales > Pirellulaceae > JBJHCD01. The sequence continues at coordinate 2,405 of JBJHCD010000942.1, forward strand.
GCCCGCGCCAGCGGCGTCACCAGGGACCTACGAAAAGACGAGCCTTATCTGGCCTACCCCGACTTCGATTTCCAGGTCTGCTGTGCCACGGCGGGTGATTGCTTCGCTCGCTACTACGTCCGCATGGCGGAAATGCGGGAGAGTTTGAAGATCGTGCACCAGGCATTGGAGAATCTGCCGTCGGGCCCCGTGAATGTCGGCGCGGATGAGCGAACGGCCCTACCG
>JBJHCD010000943.1:0-2627 GCA_050485845.1 Pirellulaceae bacterium
GCTGCTGCAGCAAGGCTTTCAGAATCGATTGGTTGTCGAGCTGGATGACTTGGTGATTCTTCCCAGTCATCTCATTGGTCAACTGATGATGCTTCACAAACGAGTTTCCTCGCATGGCGGCATCATGCGAATCAGTGGACTATCGCCAAACTGCGCGGAAGTCTTGCGGATCAATCGGCTGACCGACCGGCTCTTTCCCTATCGATGCCGCGAAGACGCGATCTTGGGGAGAACAACGGTCTTGCCACGATAGAAGCCCGATCGAGGTTGACTCGTCCCCAGCCACGCCGCTTGCCATCGCCACGGAAGCGACGCTTGTTGGGGCGTGTCAATCCGTTCCTCCTCGCTGACGGCGTCTTCCGTGTCACTCTCATCGTCCAACTCGGGCGAATGCTCCTCGGGAGGAGCCTCAATGAGCCGGGTGAGCTTGGGCATTTTGGCCTGGAATTGCGCGGCGGCTTCGGGCGTGACCGCTGTCCGTCCGACCCGGAGGATTTCCAATTCCCGCAATCCTTCCAAATGCTCCAAACCGGCGTCGGTGATCCTGGTATCAAACAAATAGAGCCGTTTCAGATTTTTGAGCGGCGCTAATTGCTCCAGACCGGCGTCCGTGATTTTCGCGCCGCTGAGGACCAGTTCCTCCAGCTGATGAAGATTCTTGAAATGCCGCAGTCCCGCGTCGGTTAGGTTCGAGGGCTTCATCAGCCCATCCGCGAGATTGAGGCTTCTGAGATTCTCTAGGTCAGAAAGGTGCACCAGCCCGGCGTCCGTCACGTCCGTTCCGCTCAGGTCCAGATCTTCGAGCGCCGTCAATCCCTCGAGAAGTTGCAGTTCGGTGTCACCCACGGGCTTGGCGGCCAAGTTGATTTCACTCGCACTTCTCTCGGAATTGAGCGTAACTTGTGCCCCCAGTTGTGCCAGCTGGAGCAAAGCCTCCCGCTCACCGGAAGTCTCCCTGCCGCAACCCGCCGAGCACATCGTCACGAGGGTCGCCAAAGTGAGCCAACTGCAAGACTTCACGGTTACCTCCCCTCAATAATGGCTCCATCTCGTCGCTGACCATCTTCAACGCACTTGTAACTAACTGGCGGAACGAAGGCTTCCGAGAATCGCCCGGGGCCTTTCCGAGGGTCGAGTTCTTCTTAACCACCGTCCAACCTGCCCTCACCATCCGGTTCGGGCAGGTCTCCGGCGTGGACGGCTTGAGTTCTCGATTAGAACTCTGCCTGAGGGATCACTCCGTCTTGCTTTCCATTGATGATGACCCAGGTTGGCCAATGGATCGTGTCGGCGATGGCACGTACCGAGCCGTCGGCAAAGGCGACGCCGACGATTCCGGGATGTCGCGAGTCGGCTCCCCAATACTCATTGTTGGGCCCGATATGCGTGATATAGCCAGGTTCCATCGCAAAGGGAGATTGTCGGAACCACTGTCCAAAAACCGAGGGACTTCCGTCGACAGCGGAAAACCGAGCCGGATCAGCTCCTTCGCCCCACTGCATCGGGGCGATGAAAGCGGTCGTGAATACCGCCTCGCTCATGGCTCGCGGCACTCCGGTGCCACTCGTGTTACGGCCTCCCCATTTGTGACCATACGTGGATCGTTCCGCGACGATGATCGTGTTGGAGGTTCCATCCGGCACGTCCCGGAAGGTGTTGGACTGCATCACGGTAAAGATGCCGCTGTAGTCCATGTTGGGAAGCTCGTCATGGCGAGGATCGTCATACCATGGATGGTTGATCTCGTTCAGCTCGAATCCCTCGGCCCCGACGTAATTTGTCCAGGCGATACCGTGAGTTCGTCCGGTATCGGAGAATTGCGGACTGGAGGGGCACATGAATGTCGGAATCAACTGGGCAACGTGCGGCTGCTGCCAAGCCGGCAGGAGGAAGTTGATTTGGTCATGGAGCGGCCCCTGCTCAATGAACGGCAGAATCGACGTCAACCAAGTATGGTGGTAGGGCCCTTGAGGAGCACCAATGCCGGATCCCAGGAATGCCAACGGTGGAAACCGGTTGTGGGTGCTCTGGTAATTGTGCAGGGCCAGACCGATCTGCTTCAGGTTGTTGTTACAGCTCATTCGGCGAGCCGCTTCGCGGGCCGACTGCACGGCGGGCAACAGCAGACTAACCAAGACGCCGATGATGGCGATCACGACGAGGAGTTCGACCAGAGTGAACCCTCTGCGAGGTGAGTACTGAGTGGAGTGACGCATGGACTTTGTCCTCTCGATTCTGGAGCGCTGAAAAACGCTGCTCGAAAATGATGCCGTGGGCAAGACCTGCATGGCGGACCATCGACCTCCTAGAGCAGGCGAAACGGCGAATAACTTGCCCTTTCGACCGATGATGGTAGCCCAATCAGCATTCGCCGTCAAATCATTCGCTACTAAAACAATTATCTATTGTGGTCATTTGTCAGACAAATGATTAATCGAGAGACTGACGTCGGACCTCTTGCGTTGACCTCGGTCAGTAATCGCGAGATATCCCCAGCCGCAACATGAGCGGGCGCAGACCCACATCGTGGGGGGGGTGTGGCTATGAGGAGGGGGGGGGGGTACTGGGGTAAATTAGCGGCGGGGAAAGAAAATCCGCTGACAAAAAAATGGCGGACAGAAAAATGG
>JBJHCD010000944.1:0-2622 GCA_050485845.1 Pirellulaceae bacterium
CGACTCCGGCCGTGCGTGACATGCCGCTCCCTCGGCGTGGTAGGTGGCGTCGAAAGTGGCCGGCGCTTCGCCGCGATGCGTTCTCTCGCTTCGATATTCGATCGCGCCGGACTGGTCCTGCCCGAGGGACATCGTGGCATGCATGTAGGGCAACTGATAGGTCACCCTGGCAACTCGCACCGCCGTTGGGTTTTCGGCATCCAGTGAAAAAAACCAAACGCCGGGCTTCCCTTCACAAGTGACATAGGTACGAACATTCAGTTCCAGAAAGCGACTGAACCTCGGGATTGCCGGACAACCGCGGGGCGCCACGTCCGACATGAAAAACGGGACCACGCCGACCCATGCTTTCCCGTCGCGGGTATCCAATGTCAAACCGGCGGGAAGGAGAGGAGCGACCTGCTCGGGTTCGACCGGCCAATGAGCGAACAGCAATTGCGACCAGGTCATCCGCATCACCCATGGATGTCGCGGTAGCGGCCACGCGCGATCTGTCAGCAGGGGCATCTCGATCACTCCAGAAGAATCCTCGAGCGGTGGAAAGGGAAGGCGGCCGATCCAGATTTCACTCGCCAAGTCGGCCCGGCTTTTTCCAAGGGCCATTACGGCAAAGGGGCCAGTACTGCACAGGGGCCAGTACCGCAAAGCTCGGCTGAGACCTAACCGACATCCCCCAACTCCAAGCCCTTCTCATAGCGAATCAGAACCATTCGGCGAAGTCGATGGAGTTCGGGTGACTCGAGTTCGGGGTCCTCGGCAATTAACTCCTGGGCTTTTTGGCGGGCCTCCTCGAGAACATCGGCGTCCCGCTGGAGGTCGGCGATCCGCAATGGCGGAAGTCCATGCTGCTTGAATCCAAAAATATCCCCCGGCCCCCGCAACTGAAAATCGACCTCGGCCAATTCAAATCCATCGGTCGAGGCGCAAAACGACTCGATTCGAGCCTGCGCGTCCTCCTGTTCGGCATCGGAAAAGACGCACACGTACCCCGGATACTTCCCCCGTCGCACTCGTCCCCGCAACTGATGCAATTGTGCGAGCCCGAACCGCTCGCCGTTTTCGATCGTCATCACGGTCGCATTCGGCACGTCGATTCCGACTTCAATGACCGACGTGGCGACAAGTACCTGCGTTTCACCTTGAGCGAATCGGTTCAGAGCCGCTTCTTTTTGTTCGGCCTTCATCCGACCGTGAACCAAATCGACCCGAAACTCCTCGAGCTCATCACACGCCAGTCGCTCGAATAACTGCTCGGCACTCACGGCCGACATCGACTCGACCTCGTCGACCAGGGGCGAAATGACATAAGCTTGTCGTCCTTCGCGAAGCCGGCGCCGGACAAAGTCCCACCAGCGTTCCCGCTGAGCCTCCTGGCCCCAGTAGGTATGCACCGGCTGACGCCCGGGTGGCGCCGATCGGAGTGACGAGACATCGACATCACCGAACAGGGCCAGCGTGACGGTCCGAGGAATGGGAGTCGCGGTCATCACCAGATAATGGGGCGCGAGCCCGGCCCCTTTGAGCTGAGCCCGCTGCCGAACTCCGAATTTGTGCTGCTCGTCAATCACCACCAGGCCGAGCCGCGTGAATTGAATGCCATCCTGGGCGATCGCGGCCGCAATGGCCTGGGTCCCGACCACAATGTCCAATTCACCACTCCCGATGGCATCAAGCGTCTCCTGGCGTTCGCGCCGAGTCAGACTGCCGGTCAGGAGCCCCAATCGCACTCGGCTATGCGATAGTTGCCGGCCGAGCGTCTGAAAGTGCTGCCGAGCCAATAGTTCGGTGGGAGCCATCATCACCGCCTGCTGCCCATGAGCAACCGTCTGCAGCATGGCCACCATGGCCACTGCGGTCTTGCCACAACCGACGTCCCCCTGGAGCAAGCGGTTCATCGGGACCGTCCTCCCCATGTCCGCCGCGATCTCTTCCACCACCTGTTGCTGATCGGGCGTCAGCGTGTATGGCAGAATCCTCTCGATCCGAGCTCGAATCGGGACCGTCAGCGGAAGGACGGGAGCCGTCCAGTTGGACGTCAAGCGGTGTCGGCGGAGAGCCAGGGCTAGCTGAAGAACGAACAATTCCTGGAAGACAAACCGGCGCCGGGCCAGTTCATGCTGCAGCGTATCCTCCGGCAGATGAATCTGCCGCACTGCCTCGGCGATCGGCAGCAGATGATACCGCTCCAAGTACTCCTCCGGAAAGACGTCCTCCACGTCGCTCGAATACGTCTCGACAATCCGCCGGGCGATTCGCCGCATGTGGGCCTGGGAAAGGCCCTGCGTCAACGGATAGATGGGGAGAATTTCACCCGCCGGCGGACCATCTTCCACGGCGAAGGGAACCACGCGAGGATGACTCATCTCCCATCTCCCTCCCCGCATCCGAACCGGACCCGAGAGGAGCACTCCTCCCCCACGGACAAACTTCGATTGCATGAAGGGTTGGTTGAACCAATTGGCTCGCACGTATTGATCCTGCTGACGAACCAATACCCCCAGGATCGTGCGCCCCCCTCCAAGGTCGCGCAGTTCACACTCCTCGACAATCCCGCTGAGCGTCACCTTGGCTCCCTCGCGAAGGTCGGTCACCTCGGCCTGAGTGCTCAGATCCTCATAAGCT
>JBJHCD010000945.1:0-2622 GCA_050485845.1 Pirellulaceae bacterium
GTTCAAAGATTCGCGTGGCAAACGAGGTCCGGCAGTATCGGCAGCGTCAGTTCGATCGTTACCGTCGTTACGCGGAAGAAGACCCCCTGCTGCTGGCGATTCCTCCTCCTCGCTCGCTGGAGTCGCTGCAATTTTCCGTCCGAAAAATTGTAACGCTTCCTGGCAAACACCGGGCGACCGAATCGGTCGCCGTGGAACGTCGCTCGGCCCGCTCCCACGCCATTCTCGAATGGTGGGCCGAGGCGATTGATGGTCCGCTGGCTCGAAATTTCGACCTCCCACGGTTGGAACGAGACGTGTTCGAGCTATTGTATTTTCCAGAACTCTCCGATCTCGCCTCCCGCGTACTCGGCCGATTTTCTTCCCCCGAATCGCAGCAGATGCTGGCCGACGTGGCCAGCCAACCGACGCTCAGCCTCCCGATTCGCCAAGCTGCCGCCGACGCGTTTCGCCAAGCGGTTGAGCGGCGTGGGGTCCTGCTGACTCAGGGTGCCATCCTGCGTCAGTACGATCGCTACAATGCCAGCGAAGCGTTGGACCGAGACACGCAGGCAGTTCTGGGGGCCGTGCTCGACGCCATCGAACTCCCCCTGGACCGGCGAAACGGCGTGGCCGAATCGGAGGATCGACGCAACTCGGAGTAGCCGAGCGTCCGCCGATGGCTGTTCCGTGCAGTAGTGGCACGTTGACCAAACGGATTGACAACTTATGTCGCGATTCACTTCCCTGCATTCGGAAACTGGGCCCCCCATCCCGGGCATTATCGGATCCAGTCCGGCCATGCAGGAGGTTTACCGGATAACGCGGAAAGTCGCTCGAACCAACGCCTCCGTGCTCCTGCTGGGAGAAACCGGGACCGGCAAGGAACTGATCGCCAATGCCATCCACCGGCTCAGCAATCGTCACAGCGGGCCGTTCGTGAAGGTCAATTGTGGGGCGTTGAGCGAAAGCCTGTTGGAGAGCGAGCTGTTCGGCCATGTCCGCGGGGCCTTCACCGGCGCCATCGGCAACCGGACCGGCCGCTTTGAAGCGGCTCACACCGGAACCATCTTTCTCGACGAGATCAACAGCACCACGTTGCACTTGCAAGTCAAACTGCTTCGAGTGCTTCAGGAGCGCGAGTTCGAACGGGTTGGAGACACGCAGACCAATCGCGTCGACACCCGAGTGATTGCCGCCAGCAACCGGAATCTGATGGACGAGGTGGAGGCGGAACGCTTCCGCGAGGATCTTTACTGGCGATTGAACGTGGTCCCAATTCAAATTCCTCCCCTGCGGTCGCGCCGGGAGGACATTCCCGAATTGGCCGCTCATTTTCTGAACCTCTACAATGAGGCCAACGACCGGTATGTCCTGCACATCGCCCGGGATGCCTTGGAGGCAATGCAGCAATACCATTGGCCGGGAAATGTCCGAGAGCTGCAGAATTACGTCGAACGGGCCGTGGTGATGGCGGAGGGGGATGAATTGACCAGGGACCTCCTCCCCCCCGCCTTACTGGGTCGAGAGAAGCCTCGAGCAGGCCGCATTCAGGGGGTTAGCCTCGACGGATTGGTCCATGAAGTCGTACAACAGGGGATTGTTGCTGGCGGCCCCGATGCGAACAATTTGCATACCCAAGTCGTCAATCGAGTGGAAAAAGAGCTGATTGCCCAGGTGATGGAGGCCTGCAACCATGTGCAGACCAAGGCCGCCAGCCTGATGGGAATCAATCGCAACACCCTCCACAAGAAGCTGAAGGAATACGAACTCGAGCGCTAACCGCCCTCACGAGAGCACAATCCCGCAAATGTTTTCCGGCGTCACGATGTTCTGTTTCGTCGCGAGCTATGGAGTGGCCTGGACGCTCGAGATCTCGCGGCTCGTATTCCACGCGCGCATTCGGACCGTGGTGATGTTGATTTTCGCCCTGGCCGGACTGCTGGCCCACGGAATCTACCTCTACCAACTGGCGGCGGACGAAGTTCGCCAAGGCCTGGGAGTCTTCTCCAGCTGGTATGACTGGTGCGTGCTGGCTTCCGCCGTGCTCGCGGTCGCCTATGTCGGCTTGGCGCTCCGTCGGCCGCAGAATTCCATCGGCCTCTTCCTGCTTCCCCTCGTGCTCGGCCTGCTCGTGGTCGCTCAACTCTGTGCCGACATTCCCCCGTTCCCACGGGCTCGAGCGGTCTCGCTCTGGCGGTTGATGCATGGCCTCTCCCTCTTGATGGGAACGGTCGCCGTCACCTTGGGTTTCGGCACGGGAATCATGTATTTGGTCCAGAGCTATCGGCTCAAGCATAAGCTTCCGCCGCGCCAAGGCCTGCGACTACCGACCCTGGAATGGTTGCAGCGATTCAACACCGAGGCACTCTGGATTTCGGCGGGACTGATCGCCTGGGGAGTCATTTCGGGCGTGGTGCTGAATCTCTCCCGAGGTGACTCGGGCCTCCTCTGGACGGATCCGGTGATCGTCACCTCCAGTCTGCTCTTCACTTGGTTGCTGCTGGTGATCTTGTTCGAATCCTTTTATCGGCCGGCGCGGCAGGGACGCAAGGTGGCCTATCTGACGATGGCCAGTTTCGTGTTTCTCGGCCTGGCCCTGGTCATGGTCCTGTTCAGCCGCCATGGCACCGAATACCGCCA
>JBJHCD010000946.1:0-2616 GCA_050485845.1 Pirellulaceae bacterium
CATCGATCTCCATCCCGGTGCGGACCTCAACGGAAAGTTTGAGCCGTTCCGGCTCGTCCTCCGGCGGTTCGGGAACTTGCCACCACTGTACGTCGCACGAAAACACCAGCAGCTCCTGAGTGTCGGGAGCGACCCCCGTCTCCAGGGCAGGCCAGTCTTCGCGAGCCGCGAATGCCGCGAGATGGGCGAGGCACGACGCAAGTTGTTTGAAACAAATGGGTTGTGTGGCATTGACTCCTCCGGATCCTGGGCCTAAACTGGCCGTCAGGTACCCTGACGGCCAGTTTAGGCCCAGCAGGCAGCGTGGTCCCAACTTTACCATCCCAACCAGGAATCGTAGGATAGGAATGGAAAGGATGCCGATAACAATTGTCGGCGTCCGCGTGTTTCCAGTCCGCCATCCATAAAAGGTGCACCAATGCCGGTTCTCGATCGACCCTCCCCACAAGAGATCGACCAGGTCGTGCGAGAAATCCTGGACACGGGGAATGAGTACGAATTTCGCGAACTCGAGGAAGAAGTTCAGAGCCGATTACCCAACCTCGCGAATCCGCTGCAAGTGCGGCAGGCAGCTTGGCGACTCATCCGCGCTAATGCCGCTGAGGTCACCGTGGACCTACGTGTGAAAAAAGGCGCGTAGTGCAAACCATGGCGGCCAATCGGGAGGATCGTCGCCACAGACCAGAAGGCGACGATGGCGGACGCACCCCTTTTGAACGCGATCGCGATGCGATTCTCTATACCACGGCCTTCCGCCGACTGGCCGGGGTAACCCAAGTTGTCTCCCCGGCCGAAGGGCAGGTCTACCATAATCGTCTGACCCATTCGATTGAAGTTGCCCAAATCGCTCAGCGATTGGCGGAACGACTGTTAAGAACTCGGCCGGATCTTGCCAATCACTATTCCCTGGACCCAAGTGTCGTCGAAGCAGCAGCCCTCGCTCATGACCTTGGCCATCCCCCTTTCGGGCACGTCGCGGAAAATGAACTGAACGCACTTGTTCGAGACTCCAACATTGTCGATGGCTACGAGGGAAATGCTCAAGGAATTGACGTGGCAGTTCGTCATCAAGGGCCCATCACTGATTGGAATGCAGCACGGGCAACGCAGAGTAATCAGAGAACTCTTCAGGATCTTCGTCGAGGCAGCTCAAACGAATGACCCGCACGGGAAATGGGCGGTGCTCCCGGCTCGCAATCGCGCAGAATTAGTCAAGCTTCGAGAAGACCACGGCAACGAAATACCTAACGACGCGAGAATCCGGGTCGCTGCGGACGCAATTGCTGGCATGACCGACCACCAAGCAATGCTCATGTACCATCGACTCACTGGGATTTCCTACGGGTCAATCCTCGATGCAATTATCGTCTGATCGAATTCACTCGGATCCGAGTCCCATGGCGTAACCTCGCGGGACTCGCTCTCGATGCTCAACGGCGCAAGTCCGTTTGACTATCAACTATCGCCTGCTTCTCCGCTTTGCAGGACAGAACTTCTGTGGGCTGACGTTGCTCGGGATTCTCTCTCCCGCTCGGTCCACACGCGGGTCGGTTGACTGCTGATCGCGATTCGGATCCGTAATGCATGATCCCCGGCGAACGGCAAACCTCTTCTCGTCGCCGGGAGTCCTTGATTGTACCACGCCGGACAAGGGCCGCCTGCGGCTGCTGCTTTGCCCCTCGGGCAAAGACTCCCCCTTGTCTCGGCGTGCTCTCCAGCCAGCCGTTCCCGGCGGGTACGGGCCAGGACGGCCAATGCCCGACCATGATGCAACCAACAGCTGGAGATACCCCCAATGAAACATCAAGATGCTAAACAATTCACCGAACAAGCCATCGCCAGGCTCAGCCAACAACTAGCCGACGGAGGAAGCGCAACACTCGAGCGTTACCTCAAGACGCTCGCACGCTTCCACCGCTATAGCTGGCAAAACAGACTGCTGATCGCCACCCAAGCCCCACACGCCACCCACGTCGCCGGCTTCCGGACCTGGAAGAAACTTGGCCGCTTCGTCCGCAAAGGTGAAAAAGGAATCCTGATCATCGCGCCGGTCGTCTCGCGCAAACATGCCGATGCCAACTCGGATGCCGAGCAGACGGATCAGCCATCGGTCCGAGGCTTTCGTGGAGTTCACGTCTTCGATGTCTCGCAGACCGAAGGCGACGAACTGCCCTCACTCCCGCAGCCCTCTGGTGACCCGGGCGAGAACCTGCAGCGGCTCCAGCAGCTGGTCACCTCCCATGATATCGTCCTGACCTACGAGGAACTGCCCAAGGGGACCTACGGGGCGTCGCGATTGGGAGAGATCGTGTTGACAACCGAGATGCCACCGGCCCAGGAATTCGGGGTACTGGTCCACGAAATCAGCCATGAACTCCTACACCGTGGCAGCGAGCGGACGACACTCTCGGCCAAACAAAAGGAAACGGAGGCCGAAGCGATCGCCTTCGTCGTGCTGACCGCCTGCGGGATCGATCCGGGTGCCGCCGCCAGTGACTACATCCAGCTCTACCAGGGAACCGCCGAACTGCTCGGGCAATCACTCGACCGTATCCAGCGGACGGTGGCGCAGATCCTGCCCAGCCTAAAGTTTGCTCCCGAGCTGGCGCTCGCCTC
>JBJHCD010000947.1:0-992 GCA_050485845.1 Pirellulaceae bacterium
CCTCACGGCAAGCCGGCTGGGGTACGCTGCGTGCAGCTCGACGACGATAACCTGTGCCGGCTTTTCGGTAGCGAGCTGCGCCCAAGGTTGTGCGAGCGCTTCTCCTTCGACCCCGAGGTTTGCGGCAGCGACTGTTGGAGCAAGGAATGCCGTCATGAAGCAGATTTCGCACTACCTGGTGTATCTCGTCGTGCGAATTGCCTTCTGCATTGTTCAGTCGCTCCCCATCGCGGTCTGTGATCGAATCGCGTGGGGGCTCGCCTGGTTCGCCACCCGCGTGGTGCCGGTTCGGCGGAAGGTCATTGACGAGAACATTCGGCAGGCGTTTCCGAACTCCACTCCGGCCGAGCGTCGGGAAGTGGCTCGGCGGATGTGGCATCATCTGGTCCTGATGGCCTGTGAAATGGTGCAGGTGCCACGAAAAGTCCACGAAACGAATTGGCGTAAGTTCGTCCACCTCCAGGACGCTCGGAGCCTCACTCTCCCCCTGCTTCAACATCGCCCTTGCGTCCTCATATCGGGGCATTTTGGCAATTTCGAGGTCGCCTGCTACCTGTTGGGCCTGCTGGGAATTCCGACTTTCGCCGTCGCTCGACCACTCGACAATCCCTACCTGGACCGCTTCATCAATCGACTACGCAAGGCGACCGGACAGCAGATTTTGCCCAAGCAGGGAAGCGCCGATCAGGTGAACCGCCTCCTTGACACCAATGGAACGCTCGCCCTGTTGGGGGACCAGCACGCCGGCCCCAAGGGATGTTGGGTGGAGTTTTTTGGGAAACCCGCCTCCTGCCACAAGGCAATCGCACTCTTTTCACTCACGCATCGGGCCCCGCTCATGGTCACGTATGCGCGTCGATCGGATAGACCGATGCGATTCGAGGTCGGCATGGCTGGGGCCGTGGATCCGGTTACCGATCACCCAGAGGTGGGTGATGTCCGCGCCATGACAACTTGGTACAACCGACGCCTGGAGGAGGTGGTTCGACTTT
>JBJHCD010000947.1:1002-2606 GCA_050485845.1 Pirellulaceae bacterium
TGGAAGGGAGAACCTCCCCGGCGGGCAGCCCGACAGGCTCGCTCGGCCGCCTAGCAATACTCGGCGCCGACGCTTTTGTCCCAAAGAATCATCACTCGCCAACGCCACGACTTGGTTCCTCCTCATGCCTGAATGGATCCCCGTAGCTCGAATCACGGACTGCCCGGAGGGGGAGTCGCGCGAAGTGCTGGCCGGCAATCGCGTAGTCGCCCTGTATTGTGTCGATGGGACGTACCACGCCCTGGACGGAATCTGTCCGCATCAGGGAGGGCCGCTCGGCCAGGGGAAACTGAGCGGCTGTGTGGTGACATGTCCCTGGCATGGCTGGCAGTACGACGTTCGCTCGGGTCAGCATCAGAGTATTCCCACGCTCGTACACCATCGTTTTCCCGTGAAAGTGGAAGGCGAGCAGATTTATGTTGATGTCGAGGCATGACGAAATTCCGGCATTTTCAAAACACGGATCCCCCCGGTTTGGCACGAGTCTGGAATGCCCAGCCCCCGCAGAGAGGCCTGATGTCCAGGATCTCTGAATCCCTCCTGGACCAGTACGTCCTCTCGAAACTCTTTTTCGACCCCCGCGGACTGATCGTCGCCGAGGATGAAGAGACGATTCGAGGTTTCGTTCATGTCGGTTTCGGACCCAGCGACGACGGACGACAACCGGACCGCCGAGAAGGGGCGATTGCCTTGGTGCTGGTGGACAAACCTGATTCCGAAAGTACTTTGGGGAACGACCTTCGGGAGTCCGCCGAGGAGTATCTCCGGAAGGAGGGAGCCGTAGAGTGCTTGGGAGGTGCCCGAGACGATGTCGCCCCTTTCTACCGAGGACTCTATGGGGGAAGTGGTTTACCGGGAGTGCTCGAGTCGGACACGTTTCAGACTCGCTTGTTCCAGAAGGCCGGCTACGTGCCGAGCGAACGAAGTCTGATCTGGCAGCGAACACTGGCCGACTTCCGCCCTCCGATGAATCGCGAGTTGCTACAGGTTCGTCGACAATTTCGCCTGGACTCGGTCCCGACCCGGCCGCCCGTTCAGTGGTGGGAGGCCTGTTGTTCGGCCCATCATGAGGAAATCGAGTTTCGTTTGGCCGACATGAGCGGTTCGCGGGAGCTTGCCAGGATGATGGCCTGGGATTTGGAACCTCTCTCCAGCAGTTGGGGAGCTGTGTCCGCCGGTCTGCGAAAGTGGCAGTTGCTTGACCCGCAAGTCAGTGCGGCTCATGAACAATTTCTCCTGGTGGAATCACTCAAACAACTTCAGACTCAGGGGATTTCCTTGGTCGAGATGCAGACTGCCGAGCAGGACACGTCGGCGCGAACGCTCCTCGAAGAACTCGGATTTCACCAAGTCGACTCGGGGATCGTCTATCACCATCCGCATTGGGACGCCGTGCAGGAACCGTGACCCATGTCCAGCGGCTCGATTGGCCAGCCCCGAAATCGTCCTTGCCCACGGTCGTTGGCCGGCGGGTTGGCGATTGGCGGGGCAGGGGAACGAGCGAAAAGTGAGACTCGGCGAAGCCCTGAACGTTTCACCCCCTGGTGCTGGATCGCCTTGGGCTGCCTTGTTTCATGGGGTTGCTTCTCACCCTGGTTAGAAAC
>JBJHCD010000948.1:0-2598 GCA_050485845.1 Pirellulaceae bacterium
GTAAACAGCGTGGAGCCCGCCAGGCCCCAGACGATCACCGTCGCCAGCGGCCTCTGAACGTCCGAGCCGAGATCGGTCGCCAAGGAGGCAGGCAACAAGCCAAAAATAGCCACCAGCGCGGTCATCAGACCGGGACGCAGGCGGTCGAGTCGCCCGCTGACAATGGCGTCATCCAAGGGACGCCCGGCCAGTCGATAGCCGGTCACCCCCTTGAACATCAACACGGCGTCCATCATGGCAATGCCGAACAGCGTCGCGAAGCCGACCCCCGTGGAGACGTTCAGATACATTCCGCGAACATATAGCGCCAGCGCGCCGCTGGCCACGGCAAACGGGACGGGCATCATCAAAACAAAGGCAGCTCGCACCGATCCGAACGCGGCAATCAGCGTCGTGAAGATAATGGCAATCGTGATCGGAATCAGAATCAAGAAGTGATGGTAGGCTCGCTCCAGATTCTCGAACATCCCCAGCCACTGCACTCGGTAACCAGGAGGTAACGCAATCTCCTCGGCAAACCGTCCCTGTGCCTCGGCCACGAACCCTCCTTGGTCGCGCCCCGTAATGTCGCAGCGGACCGTGATCCGACGGCGACCATCTTCTCGGGCAATAATTGTCTGGCCATCCACCACGCTGATCGTGGCGACCTGGGCCAAGGGAACGGGAACCCCATCTTCCGTGTAGGTCGCCAATTCGCCAATGGCCATCGGGGAACGACGCGACTCGGGGTCCAACCTGGCCACAATGGCGAACGTCCGATCCTCCTCGGCAACTTGACCCACCGGTTCTCCACCGATGGCCATGTTGACCAGATGCATCACATCCTCGATCCGGACATTGAATCGCGCGCAGAGTTGCCGATCGGGTTCAATCAGCAACTGTGGCTGAGGTCCTTCCTGTTCGATACTGACATCTCGGTTGCCGGGAATGGTCCGCAGCATCTCCACCGTCCGATTGGCCAACTCCAACAGTTCATCAAAATCATCCCCCGATAATTCAATGGCCAGGTTCGCCGACGTGCCGTTCGCATCCTCGGTGACACTATCGATGATGGGTTGAGTGAAATTGAAACGCGTGGTCGGAAATTCCTCGCGAAATCGATTCCCCAGCGAATCGACCAGGTCATGCTTCGATTCGAACCGGCTCCATAGGCTCTTGGGCTTGGGGCCGATCATCATTTCGATCCGGCTCGGAGGAAACGGGTCCGTGCCGTCGTCATTCCGTCCCGCCTGGACAATCGCAAACTCGACTTCGTCGTACTCCATCGCGATGTCGCGCAGCGTTCGTCCGTATTCGCTGGTCTTTTGCAGCATCGTCCCATCGGGAAAATTGGCTCGAACCCAAATCACTCCCTCATCCAAATAGGGGAGAAACTCAATGCCCAACCTCGGAAAAACGGTGGCTCCCAGAAAGACCAGTCCGGCCACGGAGGCGGTCAGCACCAGCCATCGCAGGGCCAGCAGCCCGTACAAAATTCGGGCGTAAATGGGATAAACCAGTTTCAGCAGGGGATTGACCCATTCGGTATATCCGCGGCGAAACAGGAACGTCGCCATGACGGGAATGACGAACAGCGAGAATAGCAGCGCTCCAGAAAGGGCGAAGAGGATCGTCAGCGCCATGGGGCGAAACAGGAGGCCCTCAATCCGCGTCAGCGAAAGGAGCGGCAGGAACGCCACCATGATCAACGACATGGAGACAAAGACAGGCCAGTGCATGTCCAACGCCGAAGCGCGAATGATCCGGCGAACTTCCAGCGGGTCCTTGGTCTTCGCCGCTCCCAATCGTCGAGCGATATTTTCCGCCATGATGACCGCGCCGTCGACCATGATCCCGAAGTCAATGGCTCCGATCGAAAGCAGGCCGATCGGAATGTCGACCAGATACATCATGACTAGCGCGAACAACAGCGAAAAGGGGATGGTCAGGGCGACCAGCAATGCCAGCGAGGGGCGACCCAGGAACAAGATAAGTATGACCACGACCAGCGTGATGCCCAGGGAAACGCTATGCGAGACGGTGTGCATCGTGGCGTCCACGAGTTGCGTGCGATCGTAGTAGGGAACGATTCGAACGCCCTCGGGCAAGCCGGTTTCATTCAGTTCATCAACCGCCGCGTGCACGCGATTCAGGACCTGGGAAGTATTCTCTCCCCGTCGCAGGAGGACGATGCCGGCCACTCCGTCGTCGCGGTCATCCTTGCCGAAAATGCCGTTCTGCTGCAGATGACTTTCCACCACTTCCGCGAGATCCTTCAGATAGATCGGGGCCCCCGCGAAAGACCGAATGAATGTCTGTTCCAAATCCTCCAAGGTTTCGATGAGCCCGCGGCCACGGACCACCATCGACATGTCACCTCGGGCGACGATACTTCCCCCACCCGCGGCATTGTTGCCGGCAATCGCCTCTTCAACGTCGGCTAGACTCAAGTCATATCGCCGCAGTTGCCCAGGATTGAACTTCACGGCGAATTGACGTTCCAGTCCGCCGAAATTGGCGACCTCCGCAACGCCCTGCACCCGCATCAACCGGCGAATTACCACCCAGTCGTTGAGCGTCCGCAACTCCATAGGACTGAACCGGCCATCAGTGACCAGC
>JBJHCD010000949.1:0-2598 GCA_050485845.1 Pirellulaceae bacterium
ACCTGATCGTGCATGTCATTGAACAGCTTGGGGCCGAACTGGACAGCGTCGTCATCAGCGAATTGCGGGAACACACCTATTATGCCAAGCTCCGCATTCGCCGAGACGGAGAAATCCTGGAAATCGATTCGCGGCCTTCCGACGCCATCGCAGTCGCCGTGACCTGCAGTCCCCCCCTCCCCATTTACGTGGCGGAAGAGGTTCTGTCCGAGGTCCTGGGAAGCTGAAAGAAAGCCTAGGTCATCTTTTCCAATTCCGCTCGAGCCACCAGGAGCGACTCGAGTTGACCGCGAAGTTGAACGAGCGACTCTCGTTCCCGCTCGACCACATCCGCCGGAGCCCGCTGGACGAAGTTGGCGTTCTCCAGTTTCCGTTCCTTCCCTTCGATTTGTTTCCGGAGCCCCGCTTCCTGCTTCTCGATCCGAGCCCGCTCGGCAGCCACGTCCAGGAATCCCTGGAGATTGACGATGACTTCCATGCCGGCCAGCGGCACGGTGGCCGTCGGTCCGGACGGTTCGACCTGTCGGCCGAAGCCGGAGGCATGGGCCTGGGCCATGCGAGCGAAGTAGGGACTGAGCGGCTCCAGTAGTTCGGCCGCTGACTCGTCGCAGCGGACCCAGAACTCGACTTCCGACTTCGGCGGAATGTTCTGTCGGCTCCGAATTTCCCGGAGGGCGCCGAGGGTGCTTTGGAACAAGGCGAACCGCTGCTCAATCTCCGGATTGATCCGCCCTTCCTCCCCGGCCGGCCAGGGGGCGGTCATGATGCTGCTGCTCGCCTCGACCGGCTCGATGCCTCGACATGCCGCCACGCGATTCAACTGCTGCCAGACTTCCTCGGTGATGAACGGCACAAAGGGATGCAGCAGGCGGAGGAGCGTATCGAGGGCATGGGCCAGCACGCGCTGGGCGACCGGGCGCTGAACGGCATCTTGAAGCCGATCCTTCAGCATCTCGACATAAAAGCTACAGAACTCGTCCCAGGCAAAGCTGTAGAGCGATCGAGTCGCGTCGGCATACTGGTAGGCGTCCAAGGAGGTCGTCACTTCGCGAGTGACGGTGGCGAGGCGACTGAGGATCCATTTGTCTTCCAGCGTGAGGTCTTCCAGCGTGAATTCGGCGTCCTTCAGTGGCTTGGCCGAGTACTCCGACAGATTCATCAGGGCGAAGCGGGAAGCGTTCCAGAGTTTATTGCAGAAATTTCGTGACTGTTCGAAGCGTTCGCTGACCACGGCGGCGCGAGGCAGCGCCACGTCCTCGGGTTTCTCGGCCCACTGCGTACCGAATAGCTCGCCACACTTGGGACACTTCAGTCGGGGAAGGATGCGGTTTTCCTTCGTCTGCTTGACCAGCGACTGGCAATGAGGGCACTCGAAATCGACCGGCATGCGAACATCTTGCGTCTCGGTCGTCAGATGAGCCATTCCGAACCGCAAGGCATCGGGTCCGAAGCGGTCGACCACGTCGAGCGGATCGATTCCATTCCCCTTCGACTTGGACATGGTCTCCCCTTCTCCATCGAGAATTTTCGGATGAATGAAGACCTCTCGGAAGGGAACTTCGCCCAGATTGTTCAGCCCGGTCAGCACCATTCGAGCGACCCAGAGCGTGATGATGTCACGGCTGGTGATCAGCACGCTGGTGGGATAGAAGTAATCGAGATCGGGATTCTTTTCCGGCCAGCCCAATGTCGAATGGGGCCACAACGCCGAGCTGAACCAGGTATCCAGCACGTCCTCTTCGCGCTGGAACCCTTGATCTTCAAGATAGGTCGCGCCGGCCTGGTCATCTTGCAGGCAGACGTGGAGCACCCAGCCTCGTTGGGAAGCGTCGGTGGACGCCTCGGCTTCATCGGGAGCATCTTCCTGAAAGGCAACGCGAGCCAGCGACAGTTCTTTCGCTGCTTGCAATTGTTCGCGCATCACGTGGCAGTCGGCGGCCGAGTCGAAGCGGCGCGACCAGACGGGGATTTGATGTCCCCACCAGAGTTGCCGACTGACCGGCCAGTCCCGCTTCTCGCCGAGCCAGTCGAGGTAACTCTTGGCGTACCTGGAGGGGACGATCTTCACTCGCCCATCGCTGACGGCGTCCATGGCGGATTGGGCGAGTTGATCCATTTTGACAAACCACTGGTCCGCCAAATAAGGTTCGATGGGGGTTTTGCTGCGATCCGAAAGCGGAAGTTCGATGGTGTGATCTTCGGTCTTGTCCAGCAGTCCCTGCTGCTCGAGATCGGCCAGAACACGTCGTCGGGCTTCGGTGATGGAAAGCCCGGCGTAGGGGCCGGCTTGCTCGTTCAACGTTCCGTCCGGGTTCAGGATGTTGATCATCGGCAGCTGTTGCCGCCGGCCGACGAGATAGTCGTTGGGATCGTGAGCGGGCGTGATTTTCACGCACCCACTTCCCATTTCCGGCTTGGCCCACGTATCGGCGACCAGCGGAATCTCGCGGTTCACAAGGGGAAGGAGAACTCGGCGACCTTGTCGCGCCATGTCCGCCAATTGCTTCAGTTCCCCGAGCATGCTCTCTCGTCTCTCGGCCACCTGCCGACGTTGTTCGATCAGCGCGGGTTGTTCCTTGGCGGAAGCCTGTTCGATGC
>JBJHCD010000950.1:0-2593 GCA_050485845.1 Pirellulaceae bacterium
TGAGCGGAGAAGGTTCGCCTGCGAGCCTACGGAATTCCGATTGCCTTGTGAGCCTGAATGCTCAGACGCCACTGGGGGTGCGCCAGGCAGTAGTCAATGGCGGCCCGTAGGTTCTCGCGCTGGTGGACTCCGTCCATGGGCTGCAGAAAAAAGTGGCGGAAATCCCAATCCGCGAAGTCCTCGGGCGAGAGACCCGGCTGGGGATAGACCAGCTTCAGCTCGTCTCCCCGCCGCACGACGCACTCACTCCCCCCCTTCGGACTGACGCAAAGCCAGTCGATTCCGGCGGGAGGTTCGATTGTGCCATTCGTCTCCACCGCTACTTCAAATCCCCGTCGTTGGAGCTGGGCCACGGCGGCGGAATCCAATTGCAACAGGGGTTCCCCCCCCGTGCAGACAACCAGAGGACGCCCTCCCGCAACACTCCGGCCTTCCGAAAGATCACCCGGCCACTGACTCGCGACCGCTTCGGCCAGTCCTTCCGCATTCGAGAATCGACCACCTCCCGGCCCATCCGTGCCGACAAAATCGGTGTCGCAGAAGGAGCAAATCGCGGTCGCTCGGTCCCCCTCCCGGCCTGTCCAGAGATTACAACCGCTGAAGCGACAGAACACGGCCGCTCGGCCCGACTGTGCCCCTTCCCCCTGCAGCGTGTAGTAAATCTCCTTGACGGAATACGCCATTGCCAGTCCCGCTCCGACTCCTCACTAAACGATCAACTCCATCACTTCCCGATTCCACTGGACGGCACCAGCCGAATATCGGCTCGACACACCAGACCGGCCACTCCACTGGCCAAAGAGACACTCTTGGAGAGAGCACCGGAGTTTCGATCATCCCGGATGCGATTCTCATTGACCGACCGGGCCTGCAAGTCGGCAATTTCCCGCAAGGTCCGACCCGCCACCGGATGGCAGTAGTCTGGGTCGAGTTCCGCAAGGGGCCAAGAGACAAACAGCCGCTCCAGGATCGCTGGATCGGGCAGGAGCTTTCCAGAGAACTCTCCCACCTCGCGATTATACAGCGAGAGGTCCACGTCGATCGTCCGTGGCCCGTTCTTGTTGCTGGGATCTCTCCGCCGTCCCAAGTGTTGCTCCACCTTGGGAATCAGACGCTCGATAATCCCCCTGGCCGAGAGCGAAGTCTCCAGAAGCACCGCGGCATTGACGAAATCATCTTGCTCGGCAAACCCATACGGGGGGCTTTGCCAAGCTTGCGAGACAGACCGAATGCTCCCAGCCTCGGCCAGCAGTCCGGTCGCGGCGGGTAAGTTCCGTTCAGGAGCGATATTCGACCCGAGGGACAGAAAAGCTAAGTTCCGCTGGGGACCGGTCATTCTCGAGTCCGCTCGATCGTGATTCCGACGCTTCGGGCGAACCGCAGAGCCCCCGGCTTCTCGACGCTCACTCGCACTCGACCTACCCGGGGATCCTCCAGGCCGACTCGAGCGATCTCGGCGGCCATCCGCTCCACCAGCAGAAATTCGGATCGCTCCACGAGGTCGATGACTCGCTTGGTGATGCTCTTGTAATTGACCGTATCCTCGATGTCGTCCGTCTCCCCCGCCCGCCGAGTATCCGCGAAAAGGGTCATGTTGATGACAACATCCTGGCGGTTGACCCGCTCCTCGGGATTGGTTCCCAGGATCGTGCGCAGCAGCAGGTCCTTGATCTCGATGGCGTCCCAAGCGGCTTCCTCTCGAGTGGCCTTTGGGTTGCGGTCGGTTGTCGGTGAGGATTCGCCCGCTGGCGGGCTCGTGGCGCGGAAATTCATAGGGATTCGCCTCCAGTCACGGACAGGACCTCGCCGGTCACGAACTTGGAATGGAGCAGGTAGCAGACAGCCTCCGTGATGTCATCCGGATGTCCCATGCGTTGGAGAGGAATACGTTCCATCAGTTGTTTCTCGTAGTCCGGGTCGGCGCCGGGAGGGGGGAGTATGGCTCCGGGCGCGATGGCATTGACTTGAATTTCGGGGGCAAGCTCTTGGGCCAACATCTTGGTCATGGCGACGAGGCCGGCCTTGGTCATTGTATATACCAAATGTCCTGGGCGAGGCCGGAGGGCCCGCCAATCGACGATGTTCACGATATGGCCCGAGGGTGAATCGGTCGAGGAGGGATCCGTGGTTGCCCGCGACCTTTTCCACTGTTGGACGAAGGCCTGGCTGAGGAAAAGGGGGGCCTTCAGATTGATCGCGAAATGGAGATCAAAGTGTTCCTCGGATACTCCAGTCAGCTCATCCGGCTGAAAAATCGCCGCGCTGTTGATCAGTACGTCGAGCCCCCCGAGTTTCTCGGTCGCCTCGCGAATCACCTCGCGCGCGGCCGAGACGGCTTGTCGGAAATCGCCTTGGATCGCATGGGCCACGGCACCTCGCTTGCGAATGTCCCGAACCGTCTCCTCGGCCTCCGATCTGGAACTTCCATAGTGAACGCAGACGGCACTACCTTCCTCCGCCAGTCGGCGGGCGACGGCCCTACCCAGCCGCACTCCCCCACCGGTCACCAACACGCGTTTGTCCTGCAGCCGATTCACGCCATCCTCAAAAAATGCTCGGTAAGTCTTTATTCATCCGGAAAAGGGCCCTCGCC
>JBJHCD010000951.1:0-2588 GCA_050485845.1 Pirellulaceae bacterium
CCGGTGGTACGATCGAAACGGTCTGTCGGCAGGCTCTCGAATCGTTCTCACTCCCTCGTCTTCGAACGTGGCGCCGGACTCGAGACGTCTCTGGACCGAACGAGCCACCTGGAGAGACGTCGGCATCCAGCGCGCATGTCTCGGGCACTCCCCCTACCATGGATCGACATTCCGCTGATCGACGGTGGGTGTGCGAGTCGCCAACGTCGTCTTCCATCAATCCCCCCTCCGCATCTCGCGATCGGGTCGTCGCATGACAGACCAGAGAGGTTCCCTGATGTCCGAACAGTCTCCGCCGCGTCAACTTGAGCTGGACCGAGAGTTTTCCCATGAAACGCTGGACCGTGTTCGGGTGTTCTTGAATCAGGCTCTCCGAGGGAAGCCGGATGTGGTGAACGACTTGCTGATCTGCCTTCTGGCTCGAGGCCATCTGTTGATTGAAGACAAACCGGGACTGGGCAAGACCACGCTGGCCAAGGCGACCGCCGCCGCCATCGGTGGTCGATTTGCTCGAGTTCAATGTACGCCGGATTTGTTGCCTAGCGACATCACGGGGTTCAATATCTTCAATCAGAGG
Organism: Pirellulaceae bacterium; assembly: GCA_050485845.1. Lineage (GTDB taxonomy): Bacteria > Planctomycetota > Planctomycetia > Pirellulales > Pirellulaceae > JBJHCD01. The sequence goes on from JBJHCD010000951.1 coordinate 578, forward strand.
ACTCAGGAATTCGAATTCCGACCCGGCCCGGTATTTGCGGATGTTCTTCTGGCGGATGAGATCAATCGAGCCACTCCACGGACTCAAAGTGCCCTGCTGGAGGCCATGGCGGAACGGCAGGTGACGGTTGACACTCAGCGGCATGCCCTCTGTGACGAGTTCTTTGTGATTGCCACTCAGAACCCAGAAGATCAACACGGGACCTATCCCCTACCGGAAGCGCAGCTCGATCGGTTCGCCATGAAGCTAAGCATTGGCTATCCGGATCGTGATGACGAAATGCAAATGCTGCGTGACGCCGTCGGCCAGGCGGATGAGCCACTCCGACTTCAAGAACCGATTCTCTCTCCTCGGCAGCTGCGCGGCGTGCAACAAGTCGTTGCCAAGGTGTGGGTTGCTCCGGCGATTCAGGAGTACCTCGTCAACTTGGCGCATGCCACCCGACATCATCCCCGCGTGATTGTGGGACTCAGTCCGCGGGCAGTGCTGATGCTGCAGCGAGCCTCGCAGGCACATGCCTTCCTCCAGCACCGTGATTGGGTGACTCCTGACGATATCCATGCCGTTGTGGGCCCGGTATTCAGCGTGCGACTCACGGTGGACCAAGAGGATCCCGAATCCGTCATTCGCGAAGTATTGGAAACAGTCGCCGTTCCCACGCATGACCGCGGTCAGCTGGAGGAGACGATTCGATGAGAGTTGCCCCTGCGACTCGGGTCGCTCTGCTGACACGAATCGGTCACTGTTGTTTTTTGGAAAAGCAGCTCTGTACTCGTCGGCGATATTTCGTATTTCTTGGCTGGTGCATGCTCTCCCTTCTCTTTCTGATCGGCACGGGTTGCGAGAGATCAGGGGGTCCGATGGCGGATGAGCGGGGATTGGCCGACGCGTCTGGTGAAGGGTACGGACATGACCGTCCACCTCACAAGCCGGAGGATCTGCGAGACGCGGTGGTGGAGATTGAACGACGGTGGGAAGCCTTGGAAGAAAACGCTCTCCATGCAATGACCAACTCCGACCGTCAGGTACACGAATTGGAGGACATTCTTATATGGCTCCCGGAACTGGCTGCCGAAACGGATTTGCGTCGAGCGGATTGGGAGCGAGTGAATTCCTTGTCGCAAGAGCTACGGCGGTTTCTTGAATCGAGCCGAAATCGCTGGGAAATTGGTTCCTCGAGTCGCGATGTCGTCTCCGATGCTACTTCGGGCACGCACTTAAGCGGCTGGCGGGATGCATGGAACCAGCTGAGTGAAATCGGGGACCGGGTTTCCGATCATCAGGAACAGAATGAGGCCCATCCATGATGTGGGATGTATGGTTTTGGGGTGGGCTGCTGCGGTTCATTCAGGCCGCTGTTCATGCCGGTCCGACGATCCTGACTGGATTATTCGTGGCGGCCACCTTTCGCCGACTGGTGGGCCAGGAGAATACTCGGCGGACATTCGGCGATGGCACTTGGCACTCCATGCCCCAAGCTTGGGTGATTGGGATGCTACTGCCGGTCTGTTCCCTGGGAGTACTGCCCATCATTCGGGAACTGAAACGTTCGGGAGTCACCGGTGGCGCGATCCTCGCTTTCGCTCTCTCCGCGCCACTCTTCAATCCACTCTCCCTGATGTTTGGTCTGACTCTCTCCCATCCTCGAGCGATCTTCGCCTTCGCATTGGGCTCGCTGGTGGTGGTTACCTTGGTCGGCCTGCTGTTCGATTGGTGGTTCCGAGTCTCCGCGGTCTCGGAAACGCCTCCTCGTCCCGTGGCCTGGGGGCTGCGGCGACTCCTCGCAATCCTCGTCTCGGCGGCTCGCGAGGCAACCGGCGCCAGTTTCTTGTATATCCTGGCGGGACTGACCGGCGTCGCCATTCTGGCCATGCTCCTGCCGCTGGGCAGTCTCCAGAATTCGATTCAACACGATAATCCTCGGGCGCCGCTGATCATGCTGGGAGTGTCGATTCCCGCTTTCGCCCCTCCCATGACCGTCATGGGGCAACTTGGTTCCATGTTTCAACAT
>JBJHCD010000952.1:0-2588 GCA_050485845.1 Pirellulaceae bacterium
GAACTGGCCGATCAGGACGAATACGAGGTCCGAGTTTACGACACCGAGCGGGGCCGCAAACTCGTCGCGGTGATCGAGCTCGTCAGTCCGTCGAACAAGGATCGACCAGAGACGCGTCAGCTGTTCGTCGGCAAGGTGGCGGCGCTGCTGCAACAAGACGTATGCGTCTCGGTGGTCGACCTGGTCACCGTCCGCCGAGCCAACCTGTATGCGGAATTACTGACCCTGTTCGGCCGCGTCGACCCGCAACTCGCCCCCACTCCGCCGCACCTGTACGCGGTCACCGTGCGGGCCCGCCGCCCGCCAAGTGGCAGGGTCCGACTGGATGCCTGGTTTTATCCAATGGTGATCGGCGAGCCTCTGCCGACGCTTCCGATCTGGCTCACGCCAGACCTGCGGGTCCTGCTGCCGCTGGAGAGCAGTTACCAGGAGACGTGCACGATTCTGGGGATTTCCTGAAGGTCCTGAACTTTAAATGACCGTTAGGCCCTGGAGCGAACCGGCGCGCCACCATGAAACAGAAGCCGGGCGGCGAGGAACCCGGACCCGGTTTGAACTCCCAACGCTTCGGTGTACATCTCGACCCCACAAGAGAAAATCCCTTCGACGGGGCACTCTCTAGGTCCGTCGAAGTGCACGTTTCTGGAAAAAGAGCGACAGTTCAGAAGCCCAATGGAACTCTTTCCCGCCTCCGTCGCCAAGCGGAACGCCCCGCAGTGCCTGTTGACACACGAATTCCGCTCCCCTTCGTCTCAGCAAGCTTTACGCCGACGGAGCCACGACTGGTCAGCTCCCCAGCCTCTCAAACCCTTAATCAATTGAATCTTAGCCACACTCCATGTTCTTTGCTGACAAAAAGATCTCGAACAAAAATATCTTTCTGTCCTACATTTTTTTGTCAGCCCAAGACCGATGCCTCGCGATTCCCCTGCGGTCAGACGTGGTTCGATTCCAATTCACGGGGCACGCATTGACCGTGATATGGACCGGCGCGCGGACGCAGGGCCGTTGGTACGCGGGGCGCCCTGGCCGGCGCCGCGGGCGTGCGGGGTTTGGGTGTTGCGCGGGGCGGTGGATGGTGGAACATCGGTTCGCAGAGCACCCTAGCTTGCGCGGCGGGCTGACGTGCGGGGTTGGGTGTGATGCGTGGGGCAGTGGGTAGTCAAACTTCGTTCGTGTCTCCGATCAACAGCCAGATTGAATTCATCCTAGCTCCCACCCAACAGCAATGCCTCGGCCGCTTCGCGGAGCCTCTCGCTGGTCGCTCGATCAGACACTTGCCCCAACAGCGCCCGGGCCTTGGGGACGATTGCGGTTCGCTGGCCGAGCAGATCGCGGAGGTGCCGCCGAAATCGTCTCGCCGGATGCGATTCGCCGAGAATCATCGCGATCCGCTCGTCTTGATCGACACTCTGCCCGCTCAGGTCCGCCAGAATGGCCAACAGCAGCAGGGCGTCCAGAGATGGTAGCTCCGACATACGCCCGCGGGTTCCGTCGTAGTAATCGGGTGGTCCGATCCGCTCCAGGGCCGTGAGCGTCAGTCGTGGCTCGAACCGCTGTCGCGGTTGTACCAGCAATTCCACGGCGCGGTACGGAGCCAACTCGATCAGCGATTCCAACTGCCGCCGCTCCGGAGGATCCAGGGCACCCGATTCCAACACACGGTTCCAAAGATCCAGTGGCTCCTCCATCGCCGGTGGCGATCCCTTCGCAAACTCGGGAATCGCTCCTTCCATCCAAACAATCAGCGTCAATAACTCCGCCGGAGTGAGTTCGGGAACAGCACGCAAGTCGAGCTCACTGGAGGCATGAAGGTGTCGCAGCCGCTCGGTCAACAGTCGCCCGGTTGTTGCGATGTCCCAATTGTCGCCCTCCTGCATCGCGCGAAGGACATAGCGGAGCGAGCTAATAAGAGCTATCGACTCTTGATCGAGCGGCATGCCCTCGGCACCCGCTTGCTCCAAATGACGATTCACCACCGTGAGCCATGCCGGAAGAAAAAACATTCCGCTCTCCCGTAACCGCTGGATGCCCAGCGAGCTGTGAGGCAACTCGCCTGAGAACCAGCGGGACTCAAAAAAACTGCTCAGCGTCATAATTCGGGAATCCAGCAATTCATCACGCAGCAGCATGGCCGCGAACGTTGCATCGACAGGAGCACCTCGCTGGGCCCAAATTAGCCAGGTAGTGCGCATGCGGCTTTGCAATTCGTCGGCTGGCGATTCGCTCAGGTGGACAGCCAACTCATTCATCCGCGAGGCGATTCGCGCTCGAAGTTGTTCCGTGACCCGGTCATGGACGGTGGCCGTCAGCAGAACGGCCACGGCCGTGCGACCGAGTCCCTCGACAGGAACATCTAGTAGCGAACTCATCCGTCGCAGCGCTTGGCGCTCATCCCGAAGTTCGCCGTCCACGTAAACAATAAAGCCCGCGAGCATCCAGGCGGCGAGTGCGGCACTCGGCTCATCGTCCTCCAGCAAGACTCGGCAAAGCCGCTCGACAAGTTCCACTGGAGGCTGCTGGGCGAACTGGCGGCGCAGTAGTGATTGCAGATCACCAAAGGCGTCAGTCAGTTCTTTGGTCTGTTG
>JBJHCD010000953.1:0-2588 GCA_050485845.1 Pirellulaceae bacterium
CTTGCTCCTGGCCGTCTCCAAGGCCGCCGCTCGCTCTCGTCGCTGCTCGTCCAACAACCAGCCTTCCCGCACTTCGGCTCGACGCTGGACCGGAGCGACTTCGCGGAGCGAAATCAGGTTGGCGGCGGGAAACATCTTGAACCCGACGGCCATGAGAAAGCAAATTGCGGCCAGCGGAACACAGTATTTCAAACAGGTGGTCATCACCTGATCGATTCGCAAACGAGGAAGCGTCCAGCGAATCCACATCATCAAGGCGACGCCCAGCACGGCCTTGAACACCAAATTGGCCGCCCCCGCCAATTGCACCAGATACCCGAGGACCCCGCCTTGATCGCTCGGCCCCAGGATCGCGGAAGCAATCGGAATCGGACCATTCCAGGCACCGAGAAAGACAATCGCCCCCAGCATGCTGACCAGGAACATCGAGCCGTACTCGGCCATGAAGAAAAAGCTCCAGCGAAGCCCGGAATATTCCGTGTGGAATCCGGCCACCAGTTCGCTTTCCGCTTCCGCCAAGTCAAACGGCGCTCGATTCACACTGGCGATGGCACAGGTCATGAACACGAAGAAGACGAAGAAGGTGCCGAGATCGTGGAAGACGAGCCAGTTGGTGAAGAGTCCGGCTTGCTGATTCCCAATGGTGATCAGGTCCATCGTCCCGGCGACAAAAACCGGCACGATGATGCTCAGCCCCAACGGCACTTCATAGCTGACCACCTGGGCCGCTTCGCGCATCGCTCCGAACAGCGACCATTTCGACCCCGAGGCATAGCCGGCCAAGATGACGCCGAACACTTCCAGCCCCAGAACGGCCAGCACCAAAAAAACACCGACGTTCACGCGCTGGCCGACCCAGCCGTCCGAGAAAGGAAGAGCGATAAACGCGGCAAAACTGGCACAAAAGGCGACATAGGGGGCCAATCGAAACAACAGCCGATCGGCATCCTTCGGACAGATGTCTTCCTTGGAGATCAGCTTGATTCCGTCAGCCAGCGTCTGGAGCCAGCCGAAGCGACCGCCGACTCGAGTCGGCCCGAGCCGATCTTGGATGCGGCCGGCCACTTTCCGTTCCAGCCAGATGAAGAACAAGGCCCCCACCGCGACCACGTTCAGAATGAAGAAGCATTGCAGGAACGCCGCCACGATCCAGGCGAGCCACGTCGGGCCGGGAAGTAGAGAGTCGAATAACTGGACCACGGTTCCGCCTATCCTTTCGAAACGCAGGCGTGGGGTTCCACCGTCGAAACGAGAAACGTTGCAGAGTCATCAATAACCAACGGCCGTTTCAACAAATCCCCAGGAGGTGCTCCCCCCCAAGGCTCGTGAAATATGGCACAATCAAAGGGCACGCGACAAGCCCCCAAAACAGGAAACCACCGGAAAACCAATTCGGAATTTTCGCGGAGAGCTTCCGGAAAACGCCGGAAAACACCCCACAACAGAGCCACGTCAGCCGACCAAGTCCCGTTAGCGATCAATCTCGCCCATCACGATATCCAGCGAACCGATCACCGCGGGAATGTCAGCCAACAGACAGCCACGACACAGCTCCTTGGTGACCGAGAGATTGCAGAAGCAACTGCTCCTCGCTCGGACTCGCCAAGGAATCGAGGACCCGTCACTCACCAAATAGAATCCCATCTGGCCACGAGGTGCCTCGGTCTCGAGATACGCTTCTCCCTTGGGGAGTTTCTGAGTCAATTTGATCGGTGTTCCCCAATCGCCCGTCGCCGAGCTATATCGGTCGATGGCCTGGCGGACCAGGTCGATCGACTGCATGACTTCCAGCATCCGTACGTAGAAGCGATGCCAGCCATCCCCCAGGACCGCTTCGGGAGGAATGGGAGGATAATCGTGGTCGCGGGGATAATGCCCATCTTTTTGGACAATCACCTCAAACGCGTAACCATCGTACATCTCGGTATAACGCTCCTCGCCATCTCGGCGGAGATCGTGATCGATCCCGCTCCCGCGAAGCACCGGACCGGTACATCCATAGCTCAAGGCCATCTCGGGCGAAATCACTCCGATTCCGGCCGTTCGCTTGATGAAAATGGCATTCGTGGTCAGCAGCGTGTGGTATTCCCGAATAATCGGTTCGAAGTTCGTCAGGAACTGCTCGCACTTCTGCAACCATCCCCGAGGTAGATCGGCCGTGGCGCCTCCGGGTGTCAAGTAACTGTAAGTCAATCGGGCCCCGCAGACTTCCTCGAACAAGTCCAGCACGATTTCGCGTTCGCGGAAAGCATACAGAAAGGGGGTGAAACTTCCGAGATCGAGTCCGTAGGCTCCCATCCCGACGAGATGGCTCGCAACGTCGCCGGGTATCGCGCTGAGGGCTACACGCGGTTTCAGCTCAAGGTCGGCGGCGATCCCGATCAGGACATCGAGCGGATACGGCAAGTGCGGGAGGTTCTCCTATCGACCGATCGGCTCGTCGCTGATGCCAATACGGGGTGGACTCAGCACGAAGCGATGCGCGTGGTGCGAGCGGTTCGCGACATCGACGTTTACATCGAACAACCCTGTCTGACGTACGAAGAATGCCTCGCCGTACGACGCAACACCGACCATCCGTACGTGCT
>JBJHCD010000954.1:0-2587 GCA_050485845.1 Pirellulaceae bacterium
ATAACATGCCGAGAACATTGTCCCGACGCGCCGGCGAGGGACCCCCGCGGTTACCAGCTTTCCACCAACAATCGGAGGCGTGGCACGTGGTGAGTTTGGGATGGTGCCATCCCAACGGCTTGCGTCTCGCCTACAGCGCGACCATTTCTCCGGCCGATTCGGGGTTCTCAACCAGGATGGTCTCGTTCAAGGAAGCCGTTCCGGTCAAACGGGCATGAGTCAGATAGAAGATCGGAACGAGTACCAAAATCAACGCCGTGGAAAACAGCAGCCCGAAACAGATACTGACCGCCATGGGGACCAAGATCTGGGCTTGAAACGACCGTTCGAACAGTAGTGGCAAGAGCCCGGAGATCGTGGTCACCGAAGTCAGAAAGATGGGGCGCAGCCGTCGCCGTCCTGACTCAAGCAAGGCTTCTTCCAGTGTGACTCCGTTTCGAGCCCGATGGTTGATGAAGTCGATCAAGACAATCGAATCGTTTACCACGACTCCCGTCAGGGTCACGAGCCCAAACAGGCTGAAGATGGTCAGCGGCAGCCCCATCATGGCGTGACCAATCACTGCCCCCGCCACGCCGAACGGAATGATGCCCATGATCAAGAAGGGCTGGAAGTAGGAGTTGAATTGAAAGGTGAGCAGCACGAACATCGCGGCCAAGGCGATACCGAGCCCCACCGCCAAGCTGAACACCGACTCGGCCGTCTGCTCCTGCTGGCCCTCCCAACGGACCGATACTTCGGGAAAGTCCTCGAGCAGACCGGGCATGAAGCCGGCCTGAAGTTCCCGCACGATGGCTCGCGCATTGGCTCGTGATTCATCCAGATCGGCCGAGACGGTAATGGAGCGGGATTGGTTGACTCGATTGATTTCCGAATAGCTGCGATTCACCTCGATTTCAGCCAGTTCGGTGATCGGCCTTTCCGCCCCGTCGCTCGTACGAACGCGAATCTGATCCAGGCCGGTCAGCGAACGCCGCTCATGAGCCGGATAGCGAACCATGAGCTTGACTTCATGGCGGCCGCGCTGCAGCCTCATCACTTCGTCACCGTAGAAGGAAGCCCGAACCGTCTCGGCCAATTCCTGCAGGGGAACGCCCATCGCCACCGCTTCGGGCTTCACTCGGATCTGGTACTCCCACTTCCCTGGATTGGAATCATCCGCGATATCGTAGACGCCGGGGAACTCGCTCAGATAGGCCTTGGTCCGTTCGACCGCTTCCTCCAACTCTTCCATCCGGTGACTGGGGGCAAGCAGCTTGAACTCGATGGGCTTTCCACCCGGACCCGTTTCCGAGTTGAGAAAGGAAATGCTTTCGACACCGGGAAATTCTCCCGCCGCCTCACGCCACTTGGACAAAATAGTCAAGCTGTCGATATTGCGCTCAGAAGTATCACGCAACTCGGCCGTGACGCTTCCCAAGTGGCTCCCCGACTCCTCCGACTGTAACGTGGGACCTTGAGCGAGAGTGACGTAGCCGACCGAGCGGCGAGTCAGCCGCAAGATCGGCTCTCCCTGCTCGGAAAGCTCGTCATGGATCTTCTGGATGGCTAGTTCCAGACGCTTCGTGGCCTCATCCGTCACCGAAGCGGGGGTCCCATCGGGATAGGCAATATTGACGTCGATGGTGTTGCTATCCATTTTGGGAAAAATGATGAACGGGACAATGCCTCCCTGAACCAAGGCAGCGGCCACCAGCATCAGCACCAAGGAGAGACTGACGGGAATCGAAGGCCGATGCAGACAACCCCGTAACGTGGGGACGTAAATATTCGAGGCAAAGTACTCCACGGTCCCATTCACGCGGACATTCAACCAGGACAAGATTCCCGCCAGGCGGATAAAGGGATAGCTGAACCATTTCAGCACGCTTAGGACAGCGCGAAAGGGAAGCACCAGAATCGCGGCCGCCAAAGAGCGAGAGTCCGAACTTCCTCTTGGTCCACCGCCGCCCCCCTGTCCCATGGGGATTCCATGGGGATGAGCAAGGTGGCAGGGCAAGACGAGAATGCTTTCGAACAAGGAGAAGACCAGGATGGCGATCATCGTCAGGGGCATGACGGCAATGAACTTTCCCATGACTCCCGAGACGAACAGTAGCGGCGTGAAGGCAATGATCGTCGTGGCAACCGATGCGGTCACCGACGGCGCGACCTCGACCGTCCCGTCAATGGCCGCTTGCAGATAACTCTTCCCTTCCTGTCGATGAGTGAAAATGTTCTCGCCGATGACAATCGCATCGTCCACCAGAATGCCCAGGGCCATCACGAATGTGAACGTGGTCAGCATGTTGAACGTCTGACCGGAAAAAAACAGGACCGCACAGGCACCGAGGATGCAGATCGGAATGCCGACCGCCACCCACCAGGCCAACCTCAGGTTCAAGAACAGGGCCAACATCAAGAGGACGAGTGCCAGGCCCTGAAGTCCATTGCGGGTCAGTAAGTCGAGCCGATCACGGACCTCGACGGACTGGTCTCCCCACGTCACCAGTTCGAATCCAGGAGGCATCTCACGCGACGCGACATATTCATGGACCGCGTCCGTCATCATGATCAAATCTTCCGTCGACGTGCGGTCGATCGAAAC
>JBJHCD010000955.1:0-2574 GCA_050485845.1 Pirellulaceae bacterium
GCACATCAACGAGTTACTCGAGAATCCCCGACTACTGGAGCAGAGCCAGATACTCTGTCTCGCGGGAGGTTTTAGTTACGGAGATGACCTGGGGGCGGGGCGAGTTCTGGCGGTGAAGCTGGGTCAATACCTTCGCGAAGTGCTCACTCAATTCCATGCCGACGGAAAACTGATCCTCGGCATCTGCAACGGCTTCCAGGTCCTGATGCAACTCGGGATCCTCCTCCCCGAAAAGTCGCCCGAACCGGCAGCCACGCTGGCATGGAATGACCGGGGAACATTTGAAGATCGCTGGGTCGATCTGCAAGTGAGCACGGACCGGTCGGTCTTTTTACGGGACGTAACGCGGCTCTACTTGCCGATTGCCCATGCGGAAGGGAAGTTCGTCCCGCGAGACTCGACGCTCCTTCAGAATCTCGATCAGCAGGGACAAATCGCCCTCCGATACGCGAAGCCGGACGGCGGGGAGGCGGCCGGGGAATACCCTTGGAATCCGAACGGATCGATTGGCGACGTGGCCGGAATCTGCGACTCGACGGGGCGCGTGTTGGGGTTAATGCCCCATCCGGAGCGATTCATTCATTTCACGCAGCACCCCAGGTGGACTCGTGAGACGCTCCCTCACGAAGGGGACGGCCTGCTGTTGTTCCAGAATGCCGTCCGCTACTTTGCCTGAGCGGTTGGGCTAGCTCAACCGCGACCGGACGCCGGGAAGGGACTCATCCACCGGCTGACCATTCCCCGTCACACCCTCGTCCCGCGAGTCCTCTTGGCAGCCGGTCCGGGTGGGATGTGCCCGCTGCTCGTACTGAGAAATTTTCTCCAATCGCCGAGCGTGTCGGCCTCCTTCAAATTCGGTCGTCAGCCAAGTGCTGATCATGCCGTCCAAATTCCGCTCACCCACCATGTCGGCGGAAAGGCAGAGGACGTTGACATTGTTGTGACGGCGGCACATCTCCGCCTCAAACTCGTCATGCACCGTCGCCGCGCGAACTTGAGAGAATTTGTTCGCGGAGATCGCCATGCCGATTCCCGTTCCACAGATGAGGATTCCCCGTTCGACCACGCCCCGTGAAACCTCGTCGGCCACCAGAGCCGCAATGTCGGGATAGTCCACGCTGGAATTATCATGAGTCCCATGGTCATGGACTTGGTGCCCGAGTCCTTCCAGGAATAGGGAGAGTTTCGCCTTGACCTGAACCCCTCGATGATCACTTCCGATTGCAATCCGCATTAGTCTTGTCCTCCATTCGGGACGGGAGCGAGCAGCGAGGAGAGATCGAGCGTGTCGAGCCAACCCCGTAGTTGCTCTTCAATCTGCTCAGCGCAGCGCAGGTACATTTCCACCGGTCCTCCAATCGGGTCCGCCACATCCCGTCCGTCTTGGCAGACCAGATGAACACGCCCGGCCGCCGACGGCCATTGGGCGAGTATTGCGTCACGGTGCCCCCGCGTCATCGTCAAAATCAAGTCGGCAAACCTGACCAACCGTTCCGTCAATGGCTGCGATTCGTGGCGACGCAGGTCGAGTTTTTTCCGAGCCATCACATCGACCGCCTCGCTGGCCGGACCACCACCCGCCATGGCCGATATCCCGGCGGACATCACCATCAGCCCCCGCTGTTCCAATTCTTCCAGGGAAACGCCCAATCGTCGAGCCAGCAGGTCACGCATGACCGTCTCGGCCATTGGACTTCGGCAAGTATTCCCCGTACACACAAACAGGATCATGTAAGTGGACAATTGTCGAAGTGCCCCTTCACCGAAGACTCCCGGCCGCAGAATTTCCCAGGAATTGCCCTGAACTCGTACCACGGACGACGGTTGGCCGAAACGGCACTTCCCATCATCCAGGATCAGCGTGACATCGTCACCGCAGACCTCCAACGCCTCGGCCGCCGTCACGGGGTCTTCTCCCCCGGAACGATTGGCGCCGCTCAAAACCAACGGGCCGGCACAAAGCCGCAAAATGGAGAGGACCGTGTCGTGAGCGGGAACGCGGAGCCCAATCGTTCCCTGGGGACTAACGGCCTGTTGGACCAACGGAGAAAGTTGCTTGACCAGGCTGTCAGGATGCTGGTCATCCAGCACCAACGTCAAGGGACCCGGCCAACAACGCCGAGCCAATCGTTGCGCCAGTGGCGACAGATCGGGGGCATAATCACACGCCTGCTCACAACCATGAATCGCCAGGACCAATGGTTTGCCGGTCGGTCGCCCCTTCACCTGCATCAGTTTCTCGACGGCCGCCGGCTGCAAGGCACTTGCCGCCAACCCATAGACCGTCTCCGTCGGCACGGCCACCAGCTTCCCTTCGGCCAATGCCTGAACCGCGCGATGCACCACATCGCGAGGGTCTTCCGTTTTCTTCAGGTCCACGACGACCGGTCCAGTAAGGCGAAATACAAAAATCCCACGGGCGGGGGGGGGCGGAATCAAACGGAATAACCAAGCGGGGGGGGGGGTAGCGCGGGCCCCGGACGGGGGCGCGGCGGGGTGTGCGGGGTGGGTCAGGGCCTCGGGTGGGGCTGAGCGGGTGGGGGGGGCTTGCCCGGCCCTGGGCGCCCGGGAGGG
>JBJHCD010000956.1:0-2570 GCA_050485845.1 Pirellulaceae bacterium
ATGTCAAAGGCAGCCCGGAAATTCGGGCATTTCTTGAGCATCGACTCGCAGCTCACCCCAGATCGAATCCATTCGAGCTTCTTCGAGTTCCTTCGAGCTTTGGAACCCGCAAGAGGAGGCGGGCGTTATCCACCGGCCGGTCCCCTTCGAGGGCGTGGCGCTCGATGGACTGCTCCCCCGATCGACCGACGCCCCGAAGGACTGCCGATCCAGTCTTCTCCGGCCTCCGGCCTCCATCCTCTAATCGCCACCCCCTCCGGTCTAGTACGTCCCCCGCCGCCTATCGCCTGAGAAGCAGGCCTGCCCCCCGGTAGGCCTCTAGAAATCAGATCCAAAGAAATCAGATCCAAAGACACCCTTCGGTTTTGAAGACACCCTTCGGTTTCCTTCGGTTTTGAATTTTCGAATTCCTCAACTAGCCGGGCAAGAGTCGCCGCGGCCGCTCGCAGGTTCTGCCCACGCTCAGGAAGGGGGAAGAAGGCTGCAGGCGTTATAGTCCCTAAGACCAAGATGCGCGAGCTTGTCCGAGTTAATCGTCATGACCTCTTGATTTTGGCGATGCGAGAGTATATTTTTGGGATGTCAAAAAAATATTTTTCTGCATTGAAATAATGAAAACGTTTTGCGATTTCGCGGAACGGGTGAGGACTCGAAGATGATCCGAAAGAGGGGGCGGCGGGGATTTACGTTGGTGGAACTGCTGGTGGTCATCGCGGTGATCGGCGTGCTGGTCAGCCTGCTGCTGCCGGCCGTACAAAGTGCTCGAGAAGCGGCTCGACGAATGCAATGCAGCAACAATCTCAAGCAGATGATTCTGGCGATGCAGAATTACCACGACTCACTCGGGAGCTTTCCGCCGGCCTATATCAGCGACAGCAACCACCCCAATCGCTACCCCGGCACCCTGGATGGGCCGAATGGCTGGGCTTGGTCCGCTTTGTTGTTGCCTTACATCGAGGGGAGCAGTCTGCACGATAACTTGAACTTCCAGCTTCCTTGCTGGGCCCCTCAGAACGCCCCCCTCGTGACGACTCGGCTTCCCTTCTATCTCTGTCCCTCCGCCAGCCAAAGCGATTCCTCGGTCACCGTCCGTGACGGATCCGGCTCGCCCCTCGCCACTTTCGGGCGCAGTACCTACGTCGGCAATGCCGGTCACGAGGACCCGTGGGATTATGCGATCGCCGACTGGCGACAGCTTCCCGGGGTCAACGGTCCCATGATTCGCAACGGTGGCGTTCGAATCCGCGACGTCACTGACGGTTTGTCACAGACCGTCTTCCTGGGAGAGCATCATCCGAGGTTGAGCGACAAAACCTGGGTGGGAGTGATTCCTGGGGCGGATGTTTGCCCCAACAATCCCGGACGATTCCCCTTCACGGAATGCGAGGACGCGGCAACCTACCTCCTGGTCCATAGCGGTCCGGCGGCGAACGAGGGATTCGTGATCCATCCCCCCAATGCGCCCGAGTCGCACGTTTGCCAAATGTTCGCCGATCATCCCGGCGGCTGCAATGTTGCCTTCGGCGATGGTAGCGTCCGCTTTATCGGCGAGTTTATTCGAGCCGAAGTCTGGGCGGCCTTGTCCAGCATGAATGGTGGAGAGCCGATCGGTGAATATTGAAGTTGAAGTCGTTGCGGGGGCTCAGCAAAAATTGCCCTCGAGTCGCCGAGCGCGGACCATGATGTGGTTGGTGCTGACGCTGTTGCTGGTCACGGTCGGTTGCGAGCGGATGCCCCAGGCAAGCAGTCGTGAAACCATCCATCTACTCTCCGCTCTGCGAACCGCCTGCTCAGCCGAGCGTCCCGATCGATTGGCCGAGGTCCGAGAGCAGGTCGAGGAGGCTTACGGGGACCAGCGATTAAGCGATGCGGAGTATGAAAAGTTCATACAGATTATCGAAACCGCGGATGCGGGGGAGTGGGAAGCGGCCGAGCAGGCCTGCTTCCGATTTCAGAGGGCCCAGCTCCGTTAGCTTGTCCCCTGGCTCGATCCTCTCCACGCTCGGGCCTCACGATTCCTCGGGAAGCCAGAGAAACATCGTTCTTGGAAGTGGAGTCAGCCAGGGAACTCGAATTCCGGCTTGCCGCATCGCTCGTCCCACCCAGCTGTTGCATGTGTTCAACGCATGATAGCGTCCATGTGCTTCCAGAAAAAAATCGTCCTCGCCATAGGTAATGTCCGGTACGACGATGACGTCTCCCTGCTCATTACGCTTCAACTGACGCAAAATAAAATCGGCCAATTCTCGATACTGATGTCGCGAAATCCGAACCATTTGCCCCTCGTCGCGCCAGTATTCCCCTCGAGTCATCGTAACGTGAACGCAGCTTTCTGATGGCCAAAAGAGAGCTTGAAGGGCAGTCGCCAGCGTCAAGTCGTCCCAGGTCGGCGTGTTCAGGTAGAAGCCCCGGTCGCCCCAGCCGATCGCCACGTGAGTAGCATACGACGTGTCACCCGCTGTCAACTCGATTGGGAAGTGCTCTCTCCAATCGATCTCCTCGGAAACCAGCGGCATGATCAGGTCGGCATGGACGGATGTCGAGATGATGCGAAGCTCGATCCCCTCCTC
>JBJHCD010000957.1:0-2561 GCA_050485845.1 Pirellulaceae bacterium
AGCGGGGGAAGTGAACTCGGCAAAGGCACCGCTGATGAACACTCAGGGACGCTAATGAGAGCCTGCATGGACCGAACGTCGCGATCACGTCGGGCCGCAGCCAACCCCTCACTCACCGGCGACCAAGTTGGTAGATCCCCCCGGCGTCAGGGCTGGCCGGTTTTTCCCATCAGCGTTCATCAGCGTTCATTCGCGGTTCCCCATCAAGGTCAACCGCTTCCAGAAAGTCCGCCATCACCAACTTAGCCGCGAGTTCAAGAAGCGGATGGGGAGGGATTCGAACCCCCGGTGGACTTTCGCCCACAGCGGTTTTCAAGACCGCCGCCTTAGACCACTCGGCCACCCATCCAATTGCTGTTTTTCTCGGGAAATACGCGTCTTTTCGATCCGGGTGACCTGCCGGCTCTGGAAGGTTGACACCCGTTTTGACGCCTGGGAGCGAAGTCTTCCGAAAAGAGAACTTCAGGCGACACTCCACCCCCCTTCGGCCACTAGTCTAGCAAGCACCCCTCGCCGCGCAAAGTCGGTCGAAACTCACCGACCGAAATGCGGAAAGGGCCTGGGCACATTTTCGGATTTGCGAGAGGTGACAGCTACTGGTCGCCCACCATGCCACACTACAAGGGGGTCTAATGGCTTGTCAGCTACTCGGGGGCCCTCTTGGAAATCCTTCTCAAGGAAGACGTTCCAATGGGATCAGCTCGGAGAGCTGATCATTCAAGGCCATCTCCTCGCGCGGAAGGAGTCTTAAGGGGGAGGGGGGTAGCCAATAAGTCATCAAGCCCCAGGGGAATGAGCCCCTGGGAAGGGGGGGGCGGTTTCAAGGCGAACTCAGCAGTAGCTGGAATTGACCGAGACCCATAACCCACCTCCCGTCTTCGCATATGTCGAATAAGGGGGGCGTGGGTGGAGCAACTGGACACGCTTCCCCCACGCACTGATATCCGATCTGTCCTAAATTTTCCGAAAAGCCCGATCTTGCTGGACAAATCGGGGTGAAGATGCCGATAGAGGCAACACAGTGAATTTCGGTACGGCTGATTCCAGCCGCCTTCTGCCCCTCTGGTTTGTAATTGTCGAGCACCCTCCATGTCCTTTTCGGATCAGAGTATCGAAACCATTCGTGAGTTCATCCAGGAACTATTCCAGCAGGCTGGGGCCGAGGCAGGATCGCCCACCCACGAAGCCCTCCTGATCCGGAACGGCTACTACTGCGGCCGAAAGTTCGAACGAGACGGACTCCAAGCCATCTGGTTCATCGAAGAACACCAGATCAAGCTCTACGGCCAACAAGGCCACCTCCGGTCCTGCTCCGTCTCCCAGGCTATCTCCGCCGCTCCCACCCTCCGAGCCGCCTGAAACGTCTTTCAGCTTTCAGCTTTCAGCGTTTAGCGTTTAGCTGTCGGCACCATCTTCCGGTATCCCCCAGATTCCCGGGGTCGCAAATTCGAGACTGTTCCCCGACGGATCTCGGAAGTAAATCGACAAACCACCTCCCGGCCAGCGCGTCCGCTGCTCAATCGCCACCCCCTCTTGGTTTAGTCGAGCCGCCCAATTCTCCTGCTCCGCCTTGGACATCGAGAAGGCGAGATGCCCCGGGCCGTCCGCCCCATGCGGCGGGACGTCGGCCGACTCCCGGCGACTGACCTCCGGCCGGAACAGCAGCAACATCCCTCGGCCACAGCGGAAAAACAGATGCCGGTCGGGCTGCTCACTGACGCACGTCAACCCCAGAACTCGGCCATAAAAATCCTTGGCCGCCGGCAAGTCGTCGACGTACAGGCAGGTCTCCAAGATTCCTGGAATCGGTAACATCAGGGCGTTTCACTCCTCCGACCGCCGACGGATGAGCCGCCCCGAAGTGCAACTCTCAATCCTCCAGCAGTTCCGCTGCTCCGTCGACATCGCGAAAACGATAACCCACTCCGCGGACCGTCTCAATCAGCTGAGCTTCCTCGCCCATCTTGCTTCGCAATGCTCGGATGTGAACGTCAATGGTCCGCTCCAGGACCATTGTATCCTCCCCCAAGGCCGCGTCGATCAGTTCCGACCGCTTGAAAACTCGACCCGGTTGACGAATCAGCGTGTCCAAGAGGCGAAACTCGCTTCGCGTCAGGGGCAGCGAACGACCATGTACCGAAGCGCGATGCCGCCGGCGATCGACCGTCACGCCATGCTGGTACACCGCATGGCCGACAGAAGCGAACCCGACCTTCCCCGTCGCGTGCCACGCCATTCGAGCGCGGTCCGCGACAGCGTCGCGGAAGCCATCAACCAGATCAGGGCACGGCAGGCATCCCCCGCGCTGCCCACCGACCGGCGCGGTGGCGAGGATCTCTCGGACATGGCGAAGGCGGTGTCCAATCTTGGCCGCCGCATCGAGCAGTTCGAGGTGCAACTGACCTCCAGGCTCGATGGATCGCAGAGCAACGCGGATATCTCGGCGCAGATCGCCCAATTGAGCGAAGTCATCGAGATGCTTGCGGGCGCCGTGGGCGACAGCGGGCAGGGCAAACGCATCACCCAGCTCGCCGAAACCGTGGACCGTCTCGCCTCCTACC
>JBJHCD010000958.1:0-2558 GCA_050485845.1 Pirellulaceae bacterium
GGATCATCGTGTGGTCGCCACCGATCACGGGGCGGTGACGGAAGATTTTCCAATTCAAACCGCTCAACTTCGCCGCTCCCGTCCATCGGGTGGTTCGTCTGCGGTTGAGGGATTGCGTTAGAACCACTCCTTCTTTTGTATCGCATACGTGTGGTAGAAGTCTTCGTCTGACTTGGTCAGGTAGATGATGCCTTCGGCAAGCGCGATAATCCACATTGGGATGGCGCCATAGCCACAAGTCAGCAAGCTAACGAGGAGCATGATGATCCCCGATGTATTGAATCCAAGTATGAATTTGTGGACGCCTAACCAGCCAAGCAGTATTCCACATATCCCTGCAGCGATCTTTTTGCTGGCGAAAGCTTGGATTTCTGACGGAGCCGAGTAGGCGGACGGATACGATCCGTCAGATGCGTGTGCGGTCGGAAGCGGGAGTTGGAATTTGCCACCGCATTTGGGGCATGCGATTACGGATCCCGCCTGTGAAGGATGGGCCGAGAGGCGCGTCTGGCAATGTGGGCACACAACATTCATGTTGGGTGCTGGCATCTCTCGGATCGGCGGAGGTGGTGGATTTGTACTCAATCAGCGTACTTTCGAGGTTGATATTCCTGAGTCGCCGAACGCGTGTTCGGTCGATCGCCTGTTCGGTCGATCGTGCGATCAATCGATGCGAACCAACTGATATCGCCCAGGCTTCGGTTGCTTGAGCCTGCTGATCTGTTCTTCCTTTTCCGCCACGAGAGGATCGAATTGCGGAATCTCGACGGCATTGTTTCCCTGTTCATGCTTGCGGAACAGGAACAAGTAGGTCTCGTTTTGTGGACGGTGCCGATGGAAGTACAGCTCATTCTTTTCCCGGATGGTCTGCCGTAGTTCCTCGACCTGAGTGGAACCGGCACGCAAGGGAAGCGTCTGTCCCTCGCCCCAAGCCTCGGCCGAAGCGGTCATGGCGGGAACGTCATCGATCAACAGCTGATAAGTGCCGGGCTCGAGCCCTCGAATTCGCATGTGGCCGTAATCGGGGCGGAGGGTGTCTGCCTGCTGGGCGGGAGGAAAGGGGGCCGGGAGGTAACGATCGAGAAGCACCCAGGTTCTCTTGTTTCCCGATTGTTCCCAGGTCTGGAGCGAGACATTCACCGCGTTGTAAACGTTCGACTCCGCGTCGAAGTCGAATTCCCACGGCGTCTCCGAGTAACCGAGCGCCTCGGCCAGTTCCCCGGCGACTTGCCAGTATCCGGACGATGTAAGGTGAACTCCGTCCGAGGTACGAGGGGGGACGGGGGTCGAGTCTTGCTCGGGCAACGTAAGCAGCGGAATATGTCGACGGACCGCTTCCTCCCGCAAGACCTCGACGTACTGCCGCAGTTTCTCGTTGTATGGCGTCGGATCGGGGAGCGGCGGTCCCAGTTCTTCGTAGGGGCGAGGGGCGAGAAGGACGAAGCGAGCCTCGGTGGCCGAGCCCAATTCATCCATCAGCCGACCGAGTTGGTGGCGGAAAAAGGAGAGGCCTTCCTCTCCGGCGTGTGCTTCATTTCCGCCGAAGGCGACCACGATCACGGTCGGTTCGGCTTCCACCACATCCTTCTTGAGGCGAGCGAATCCTTCCTCGGGATTGCCGAAGACGGCGCGGGCAATTCCCTGAACCGTGTCGCCGCTCCACCCCAAATTGCGGAACGTCACCGACGTGGCTGGAAGTCGAGTTGTCAACAGAGTTTCGAAATACTCGTTATTCTGCATCCGCTCGACAAAACCATCGCCCAACAAGACAACTCGGTCACCGGACCGAAGCGGAATTGGCGGGGGTGGTTCGACTTGGCCTCCTTCGCGGGCACCCTCTGGGGCTTGTGCCAGAAGGAGGGGGGAGGAGAGGAAGACGGCCGGCAAAGCGATAAGGGAAATGACCCCTAGGAGAACGATCGATTTTCTTGGCATCAGTGCTCCGGACCCGGTAGTCGGTCCGACCGTGAGGTGGGGGGCTGGTTGAGGAATGAATCGAGGGCTGGGGGCGTTGGCGGTGACCAAAATGGATGGAACGCCGAATTCGGGGGCAAGTCACCAGAAGGAGGGCGACTCGACCGACCTTAGCCCCTTACGGCAAGTATACCGGCCCACGGACCGATTCAAAAGCAGGGCCAAGCCAGACGAGATCGAAAAGGCGTATCGCCGCCTTGTTGTTGAATTGCACCCCGACTTAGACCAATCCGCCTTCATCAACCTGGGCCGCGAGTTCGACAAGGCACCCGTTCGTGACAGGATCGAGGGACGAACTTACAACGAACCGCAAGGCATTCGTCTTGGGCTGACAAAAAAATGTCGGACAGAAAAATATTTTTGTCCGACATGTTTTTGTCAGCAAAGAACGTGGAGTGCGGCTAGGATTCAATTGATGGTGCGCGGAAGGCGACTCGTTCACTCCATGCGGTTCTCGACCTGGCACAGCATGCACGCCCAGCGGGGAAGTGAACTCGGCAACGGCACCGCTGATGAACACTCAGGGACGCTGATGAGAGCCTGCATGGACAGAACGTCGCGATCACGGCAGGCCTTGCCAACCC
>JBJHCD010000959.1:0-2555 GCA_050485845.1 Pirellulaceae bacterium
GGTGATTTCGTCGGCTGTCTGAGTCCCCACGGGCAAGAGACATTCCGGACAGTGAGGTTGTCCCAACCGGGCCAACAGAATGCGGAGGTAGTCGTAAATCTCGGTGACCGTGCCGACGGTCGAGCGAGGTGTATGACCGAGATTCTTCTGCTCGATCGCAATCGCCGGGGATAATCCCTCGATATGTTCCAACTGCGGCTTTTGCATTTGACTGACAAACTGCCGCGCGTAAGCACTGAGGCTTTCCACATACCGCCGCTGCCCTTCGGCATAGATCGTATCCATCGCCAGAGACGACTTGCCCGATCCACTGGGACCACACAGCACCGTCATCTGATCTCGGGCCACTTCGGCGTCCACTTGGCGGAGGTTGTGCTGGGCAGCCCCGCGAACTCGGATCTTGTCCAACGGCATGCCGACGCGACGTCGCGGCTTGGCTCGAGGTGCCGCGTGGGACGACCTGCCCGCTCGACGCTGTTCCTCGCGAAACAGCTTCCGCAAGGCTCGCCCCGTGTGGGATTCAGCAGACTCGGCCACCTCCTCGGGTGTCCCGGTGGCGACGATGCGGCCCCCCTCGCCACCCCCTTCCGGCCCAAGATCGATGATCCAGTCCGCCGTCTTGATCACATCCAGATTATGTTCGACGACCAGAACCGTATTCCCCGCTTCGACAAAGCCATGCAGAACCTTCAGCAGCATCTCGATGTCGGCGAAGTGCAGCCCGGTTGTCGGCTCGTCCAACAGATACAACGTCTTCCCGGTACTTTTTTTCACCAATTCCCGAGCCAATTTGATCCGTTGGGCCTCTCCACCGGAGAGGGTGGGAGAAGGTTGGCCGATCTTGAGATAGTCCAGCCCCACGTCGTGCAGCGTCTGCAGCTTGCGGCGAACGTCCGGAATGTTCTCGAACAGTTCCAGTGCCTGCTGGATGTCCAACTCGAGCACATCCGTAATCGAGTGCTCCTTGAAATGGACCTGCAGAGTTTCCCGGCTGAAACGTTTCCCCTGGCAGACGGGACAGGTGACCCAGACATCGGCAAGAAAATCCATTTCCAGCCGAGTCGAACCGTTTCCCTCGCAGGCCTCGCAACGACCTCCTCGAACATTGAAGCTGAACCTTCCCGGCTTGTATCCCCGCCGCTTCGCCTCGGGAAGCTTGGTGAACAACTGACGAATGTCATCGAACACCTTGATGTAAGTCGCCGGGTTGGAACGGGGTGTGCGGCCGATCGGCGACTGATCGATGGCAATCATCTTGTCGAGATGCTCGAGTCCCTCGATCGCTCGATGCCGCCCCGGAGTCCCCTGGCCACCATTCAAGTCGCGCCGCAGCGCTTCCACCAGAATGTCTCCGATCAATGAACTCTTCCCCGACCCCGATACTCCGGTCACGCAGATAAACGAACCAAGCGGGAGCGACACATCGATTGCTCGAAGGTTATTGTGCTCGGCGCCGAGGATCCGTAAGTTTTCTCCATTGCCGGGACGCCGCATGGCGGGAATTTCAATTCGGCGACGATGGGAAAGAAAGTTCCCCGTGACGCTCTTCCGACTCTTCATCACCTGCTGGACCGTGCCGGAAACCACGACCTCGCCACCGCGAACGCCGGGGCCCGGCCCAAAATCGATCACATGGTCCGCGGCTCGAATCGTCTCTTCATCATGCTCGACGACCACCACCGTGTTCCCCATGTCTCGCAGTCGCTGGAGCGTGGCCAACAACTGGTCGTTATCGCGGGGGTGAAGACCGATGGAGGGTTCGTCCAAGATATATAGGACACCAACCAGTCCCGAGCCGATCTGACCCGCCAGGCGAATCCGCTGGGATTCACCTCCCGATAGGGTTGGGGCGGTCCGATCAAGCATCAGATAATCGAGCCCGACATTGAGGAGAAAGCCGAGTCGTCCACGGATTTCCTTGAGGACTTCCGTGGCAATCTTCCGCTCGGTGTCATCCAACGACAACTCGGAAAAGTACGCCGCCGCCTGCCGGATGGAAAGCCGGCAGACGTCCGGCAGACTCAGGCTCGAGCCTTCGGCAAAATCGGGATGCAGGGACGTCAATCGGATAGCTCGAGCCTGCGGGAGCAGGCGATCCCCTCGGCATTCGGGACATCGCATCTTGCTCATGTATTTTTCCAGGCGAGCACGATGGATGCGACTTTTGCTGTTGCGGTGCTTCGAAAGCAGTTCAGCGAGAATCCCCTCGAACTTGCCACCGTACATGGAAGGATTGTTGCCACCTCGCCAGGTGTACGTGACGTGCTGGTCCCCAGTTCCTCGAAGCCAAATGTCCCGCAGATTCTCCGGCAGGTCTTTCCAGGGTGTCTCCAGCAGCGTGCCGGCCTCCAACTCCAGTACGCGTTCCATCGTGTTGGCGACCCCTTGGAAAATATGTCGCCGCCATCTCCCCAACTCCTTCCAGGGACCGAGCAGTTCGATACAACCCTTTTTCATCGAAAGCGAAGGATCGGGAATCAACCGGTCCGGATCAAACGAATAAAGTTCGCCCAAGCCGTCGCAGGCTCGACACATTCCCTGGTAACTGTTGAAAC